>DASRND010000026.1 GCA_035647615.1 Bacteroidales bacterium
TTGTCTGATTGGTACATATTAATTATTTCTCCGCCAACCTTTTCCTTAATATATTCTCCATTGAATAAATTGTTTAATAGAATTACGTCTTTCATATTTTTGTTACTTGTATTATTCATTTTTTGAGTTTGCAGTCAACATTTACTAGGGTGTTCGGTGATTGCCGACAACTTGTTTTTATGACCCCTCCCCGTTTTTTAAATGTCCCATATCCGGTGCATTATGAAGACATTTTGCCTTTTTACTGAGGGTGCCATTTATTATGTGTTTTTGTTTCATCCATCAAAAGTAATTAAATTCCTAAATCATAAAGTAAATTGCGCATCTTAAAATCAAGAAAATTATAAATCACTAAAAAAAAATCATGCTACTTTTGCTGATAGTATTTTCTAATGAGCGTTTTGAAAAGTATGATACCAGAACTAAAAAATTAAATCCTATGAGAAAACTAACTACCCTTTTCTTATCGCTGCTTCTTGCGCTTGGCCTTCAGGCGCAGGTTATCGAGCACATTTATGATTTCAACGATCTTGAAATCGGCAACTTAAATGGCGTGGACCACTGGACTACCGTTGCCAATAATGTTGGTGCCGAATTCGACCTCGAAGTGGCCTACTCCATGCTTGGCGCAGTAGCACCCGATGGAACACAAGCCTTGTTTTATGGGAATGGCGGCCCTAATGTTGGGCGTACAGCATCGCGATTATCGCAGGAGGACTTCCCGTTTGACTTTTCGAAGGGCGGCCCGGTTGAAATAGAAATAACGGTTTTCAACGGATGGTGGGGTACTTTGTTTGGCTTTGGCTACGATGCCAACAACAACGGCTTTTTGCTTCCGGGCATCGAAACGGTTATTAATATAGAACCCAACGAAGGCGGCTTCGGCTTTCATGTGGGCAACAAGGCTTTGCCACAGATTGTCAGCTTTTTTATGCCCAATGGCTCAATATTTCCGTTTACCTGGCCTTACGCTTCGCTGGAAGGATGGTTTCGCCACAAACTGTTTCTCGACCTCGACGCCAACGATGGCGCAGGCAGCATCACTTATTTTGTGGCAGAAATGAACGGCGCCTTTGTTCCGGTGCAGGAAGTCACTGATCTTAACCTGGGGTTAACGCCCGGCTCGGGAACAAAAACCGACCCTGCCAAATGGACCAAGATGTTTATCCATGCCCTGGGGCATACCAGCGGATTCGACAATATTATACTCCGCCAGCCCGAAACAGGAGGGTTGCTTTATCAATACATTACTTTCAATCCTATCGGCGACCATCTCACCACCGACGCGCCATTTGCGCTCACAGCAACGACCAACCAGGGACTTCCTGTAAGTTTTGCCGTTACGGCTGGGCCTGCTACCGTCAGTGGAAATGTGGTTACGCTTACCGGCGAACCAGGAATGGTCGAAATTACCGCCAGCCAGCCGGGAAATAGCACGGTGGCTCCGGCGGCAGATGTGATTCAATCGTTTGAAGTTATCGACCCGCTCACCGTTATTCCGCAAATGCAGATACGCAATGCCGTGGAAGGCGAAGTGGTGCGGATGCCCGAGCTGATGGCCATGTCGTTTGTGGTTTCCACCCAAATAGAACACCCCGAAATACTGCGTGTAGCAGACGTGCAATTTGTAGTGGATGGCTTTGCGGTGAATGGTTTTGAGACCAACAATGGCTTTTTTATCGGCAACTGGACGCCGCCTTCTTACGGAACCTACACCGTAAACGTTTCTGCCACGAGTTCCGGGGGTGTCTCGGTTTCTGATGCCGTTAATTTTGAAGTGGTTTCGAGCGCGCCAACCATGGATTTTAGTGTGATAGATTCGTACATCTTTACCGGAGAAAACAGTCTTGACACCAGCTTTGTCCTGCCCGCTTTTGCAGGAACCTATTCGCAGGTAACTGCAATTTTAAATTATGGCTGCCCCTGCGATCCCTGGGATCGGATAGGGCGGTGCGAGATTCGCGGAGCCAATGGCGAATGGATGGAGTTGTTCAAATATGTATCGCCTTATGGCGTGGCCTGCGACGACGAGATCGACATCACTGATTTTGTGTCGCAGTTGCAGGGCAGGGTCGATTTCAGGATTAATTTCCCGCAATCCGTCACCTCCATCACCTTCCATTACCAGGCCGGCACGCCCGAATATAAATACAGTTGGATGGATAACCTTTGGCAGGATTTATATCCCTTTGGCGATTATGCCAACCTGCAGCCGGTGGAGCCTTACACCTTAAACTTTAGCACCGGCATCGAAAAGGTGCATCTCCGCCTGATGTGTGGCGGGTTTTCGTGGGGCGAAACAAACACTTCCAACGCAGCCGAATTTTACGAAGCCACCCATAATATCAAGATCAACGGGGCGGTAGAATTCCAGCAGCACCTGTGGCAAACCTGCAATCCAAGCCCCAGCGGATGCCAGCCCCAAAGCGGCACCTGGTTTCACAACCGCCATGGCTGGTGCCCGGGAAGCATCCCGATTTTGTGGCAGTACGATCTCACGCCCTGGCTATCGTTTTCGGATGTAAATCTGATGTATGAATTCTTTCCCGGCTACATCGACTACTGCCATCCCAACCATCCCGACTGCGTAACCGGCGTCACCTGTTCCAACTGCAACGACACCTGGAACCCCGAGATCGACGTGGCCGGCGGCCTGGTGACCTTTAGCAACGATTTGATCCTGACATCCATCAAAGAGGTGGTGTCGTTTCAGGATTTAAAAATAAACATCGAACCCAATCCTTCCGACGGACAGTTTGCATTTTCCACTTCCGGCAGAAACACCATCCAAAAAGCGGACGTGAAAATCTACGACCTGACCGGAACAATGGTTTACAAATTTAGCTGGAACGGCGAAAAAACAAACATAGATTTAGCCGGACACCCCAAAGGAATGTACATACTAACGGTAACTACCAGCGATGGGATCAAAACAGAGAAACTGGTGATTCGATAGTCAGCTTGTAGAAATATGGAATTGTAGAGACGCGCATTCCGTGGTTACGGGATGCGCGTTTTTGTTATTAATTAGAAATTACTGCAGAGCTTCGTTTTGTTTCTGGATATAGGAATCCGAGGATTAGGAACGTCTTCGAAAAATTACGAAAATTGAAAATTTGTAAATATTCATACCTGCCATTTAACGCGATAGCGCATTGGGGCGTTAGGCTTAAAGCTGGCATGTAGTAAAACATGGTTTTAGCCTTTCGTTTTTTTCAAGCATCGATTCATTCTTTTTTGAATCGCCTTCAGCTCACTATTAGTTGATCTATCACGATAGCTTAATGGGAGTTCAAAGAACAACTTAGACCAATGAAGTGCCGACTCCCATTTATTCAGCTTGACCAGGGCCGTAGTTATTCGATTTATCTCATATCCGATTTGTAATTCACCAGTGTTTTTTGGATGAAACTGTTCACCTAGTTTCAATATTTCTTTCAAATAATTTTCAGATGTTCTTACTACGTCTTCAGGAGAACGCCCAATAGAAAACCAGACCAATTCTCTTTCTTTAGACACAGATGTTTCTTTAAATTTCCTAAGCAGAGTTATATCTCTTCTCCAAGCAATATCAAACTCAGTTTCACTTGACGCACCATCTTTATATTCTCTTATTTTGTGTAAATCTTGTAGAGCAAAATTGATGTACTGATTGGTCACCTCAATTCTCATTTCTTTTTCTTGAGATTGGGGTTCCATTAGAAAAGCAAAAATATAACCGTTCTCTTTCCTTTTAGTGCTATCTAAGCTGGATAAGATATTCAACTTTTCTTCTCGCAATTCATCTGGGAGGTTATTGAGATGGACTATGAACTCGTGTATTATTTCGTACTTCTTGAATTGACGGTTGAAATTATCTTTAAAATAATTTACCTCAAAGATTATTTTCTCTATAGGAATTCCACTAAAATTCTTGATAAGACCAATCAGAATTTCGTTTACACGGATATCGTAGTATTTTTCGAACAAGTGGCCTTCATTTGGTTTACTGAATGCGCTCAAGTATTCAGCTTTTTGATTTTCTTGAAGTAGCTCAAATCGATCTGATGAATACGGTGCAATAGTCAAGCTATCGCTAGAGGTATTTGTTTCAGTTGAATAGTTTGAATTAGAGATGATGCTAGCAAAGCCGTATTCTGATATGAAGCTGTTTACTTTATTGGCACAGACAATTTTCAAATCATTCTCTCCAAGGAATTTTTTTCTTGCTTTTTCATATCGTTCCCTGGAAATTTTGCCAAGTCGAAATGCATTTTCAGCCTGATTCAAATGGCGAAGGGTTATCGAACCTCCGAACTTACTTTTAAGCAAATCCAAATCTAATATGTGTTTTAATTTAGGTTTAGAATCAGATTCGTTAAGGACAACCCAATCCTGAACACATCTTTCGATAAGTTTTAAAGTGATTTGGGTAGCTTCTTTTAGTTCATCTCGCATTTCAAATCGAGCAAGTGACTTACATATTTTGTATATCTCATTGCTACGCTCGACATGCACCCTAATGGAATGCCCGACATAAGGGCTACTATTTTCACCTAGAAGTCTTTGAATTTCCTTAAGGTGAAGAAATAATCTATCAGTTGCAAATGCATCTGCATAGATCACTGCTAAATTATAGTGGGCACTGAAAATAAAGTCCTCAATGTTTTTCGGGGAAACAACGAATGAACCAGCACTGTCAGCACCTGAGTCGAAATATGAACTTTGGGAAATCAGCTCTATAAAAAGATCGTAAGTGCGATTTACCGCTTGCATTGTCTTAAGGTTCCCTCCCTTGTCAGGGTGATGTTCTTTAGCAGCTCTTTTGTAAAGCACTTTCAGCTTAGCAAGGTCAATATCATCTTCTATTTTTAATAATTTGATGCCTTGGGGATCGGCCTTCTCAAGAATTGATTTTAAGCGTAATGAACTGTAGTCAGAGGTCTTAACAATCCTCGCGTTGTCTTCAAGGATAGAATTGATAAATTCGATTTCTGGTGTTGAATAGCTGTAGGCAAGAAAATCTTCTAGTAAATCAATTGTTCTATTTTGGATATCCCGTTTATTTTCAATTGAATTAATTGAAGTGTACTCAACGATTACCTGACGCGCGCTATGATATTTAGAAATTCCTTCGGATAATAGCAAGTTATTACTTGATTGTATTGAAAGTGATTTGGATTCCATTTTTAGATGATTTATTAGTTGCTTTTTTCAGAATACAAATGAAGAATATCGGTTTGAATATGGCAAGCTTGGCATTTCAACGCTCCAAACTTTCAGTTTACTACTATGTTCATTTATTGCTACCATCTTCATTTATAGCACTATCTGCCAAATGCACTATATTTTTTGTTACCACATGTATTTCATTATAATCTTTCAATAATGTATTTATTATCCTTTGATTTGCTGACTTTTAGATTTGTTCCATTTTGTATTTTCAAAGTCTCTTGATAAATACTATCTCCAAGTTTCAGAACTCCACTTCTTGATTTTCTGTCCTTTGACCCAATCGTATATTTTGCAATAAAGTCCGTATTTCCGGCTTTGAAGTCCAAAGAATAAGAAATTGGTTGTCCTGATTTCTCCGCTGGGAATAAGTGTTTGTTTTCAACTTTAATTCTTATGTTACGGCTTTTAACATCACTTTCCGAGATGTTATCAATGTATACAATTCCAGAAGTAGAAATGCCAAGAGGCTTTTTTGTAATTTCTGTTTTGTTTGTTTTCATTTTTTCAGGATTTTGATTTTTAAAGTCTGAACTTTTAATTGCAATCGAAGCACAATTTTTTCTTAATTGCTTTATTTGATTTAGATATGGATTCTCAGGATTTTTATGGTCAATATTTAAAATCGGTTTTAATTGTTTTATTATTTCTGTCTCTAATTTGTCAATTTTCTCTTTGCTTTCAGGATATTCGTAAAATGACAAAGCCATATTCTTTTTCATCCAGTCTGTAATTTTTATTTCACTTGGGTTGTCAAATTTGAAATGGCTAAATCTCCTTTTTGCATAGTCACTGTCATTCCTTGGAATTGGCATTAAATTCTCTTGAAAGCATAATATTGAACCGATAGACTTTCTGACTGTCGAACTTCCAGTTTTCCCAGTTGTAAAATGCGTTTTTGAATCTCTATTTTCTTGGCTTGATTCAGTTTTCCCAATGTATATTATTTGATGTTTAGAAACTGAATCACCTAATAATGGAAAGTCGTTGCCAATATAAAAAAACGCATAAATTCCAGGAAGCTGTGAAAATGTCTTGGTTTTCAAAAAATCAGATTCTCTTTCTTTAAGTAATTCTATAATTTCTTCTGTTGTCATCGGTCTCTTTTATATGTGTGGTAACGTCTGTGTAAATGTAATATCGCGTTTATTTCTTCATTACAACTTGCAAAAGGTACACTTACACATTTGGGCTTGCATGTGTACCTTTTACACAACTTAGCCGAAATCACCCAACGGATTGATAATGTTTCTCAGCTCATCTTTTGAAAAATCGTGTTGAGCACAATTGAAAAACTCAGTTGTTTTTAAACTTCCGCAGTCCCTCTCAAAAATCAGGCTTACCGCGGACTTCTCGCGGTGTGTGTCATTAGCCAATGTGATTACAGGGTTTCTCATTCGCTTTGCGCTCATTAATTTACACGGCAAAGCTAAGCAATACTTCTTTTCAAATGGTTTTAAAAGTCAAGGGAATTGAAAGTTTCTAATTTTCGAGATAATTCGGACGTGCATCCCGTACCCATGAGATGCGCTTTTTTTTATCATTAATGCTGACGGTATGGTTAGTTGCCGTTTTCGGGGCACTTTCCTGTCAAGTTACACGGAACTTTATGCGTGGCCTTAAATCACAATGTTTTATGACCGTGGTTAGCTGGCGTTTATATTTTCCCTTCGTGTAAATCCCAAATCGGAAAGCACATTTCGTAATCATTCCAAATTATGTCTCCGTAATCAATCGAATAGTTTCTAAATCGTTTCTCATCAAGAAATTTCCTGGTCATTGGATTTTTTGCATTCTTTAAAAATCGTGAGAAATCAATCAATCTCTCAACTCCATCGGAGAATGAAAATTTAATTTTATACCCTCCAATGTAATCTGCTTTTGTAATGGAGATTACCATAATCCTATATTTTTTTTGTTATTTTTTCCGGAGAAATTTCAATATTGTAAACAAAGAAATCTATCCACTTTCTTACAATATCATCTCGGTAAAGTTCTATTATTTTCTTGAACTTTTTCAAGTTTTGAACATCCAGAGGTTCTTTGCCTTGAACATCTTTTATCACAATCTTTTTGAACTTACCGTTTTTAAAGAATATTTTATTTTTGCTGCATCTTTTCCTTCCGTCGTCTGATGGGGGTAGGCAAGCTCTTTTGTAATTTTTGGTCTGAGCGATGACTTGTGCGAATTGCAAATGTGTATGGCTTTTGGATTGGCTATTTCCTAATTATCATCATATTCTCAGCATCAAATTTATAGTTCACAATCTTTCCATTTATTATCAATTCTATCGCTTGTTCAATAACTTCTATTGGCGCAATGAACCATTCCCTTGGTGCATATCTTTTGCCTTTTCCGTCAAATACGTCCACGTCTAAACAGGAGGTTCCAAAAAAATTATGAAGTAATTGTTCTAATTTCTGTGGATTCATATTGAAACATTTCCAGGCTCCCTGAATGTTTACGGGAGCCATTAAGTAGGTCGGTTCTTTTTCAGCATTTTTTATTCTTTCTTCAACTTCTGTTTTAGAATAGCCAATTTTATAAAGATTCTGTATGGATGTAATTTGCTCATCCTGGCTTTTTGATTTCAGAACATAAATATATCCGGCTTCTTCATCTTCACTTGTAACATTGCTAAACTTCCCGATGAACTCTTCATTTATTTTGTCAATGTTTTGTGTAACAACTCTACCGTTTACATAAAGGATTTTAGCCAAAGAACGATACAACATATTTGATTCTGTACCATTCTCAAAAATACATAAGGTTCTACCGTCTTTTCTGATCCTTTTGCCACTTGTAAAGGTTTGCTCTTCCTGGGAGATATCCACTTTTTCAAGAAGCAGCAAAACACCGTTATGAACGTAAAAATCACCCTCTCTCAAATTATCTTCTTTAAAATCTATAAGTTTACGCTTTCCGTTCGCCAAGTCCTTCTGAACCTCAATAAATATTGATTTATACTTGTCAAAATCTTTGCAAGGTTTTCTTCGTGCTACAAAATCAGCTTGGGCTCTTTCATAATCCTTCGGAGTGTGATTGAAATCAAATAAGCCTTCTGAATCACCGCCCAAAATATCCATCGAATCATCACTTAATAAATCATCAATAGAATTTATCTCTTTTGGTTTTCTATATTCTGACTTTGGCTCGTTTACTTGATTCGATTCTAAAACAGGTAATAAATTATGAATATCATGTTCCTTTAATAAGCCAATTTTGGTTTCATCTTCTTTCAAGTTTTTAAGACGGGAATACAATTGAAACTCTGAAATATTACTTGGGTTAGGCTTTGGTTCTTTTCCATTAATTTCTACAAAATCATTTATTTCTTGAAATGAAGATAATAAACGCTCATCCGCGGTTCGGACATTAGATTGTTTATGCTTAAAATTAAGCAAGCCTAAAGGATCATTTTTGAAAATATCGTTTAAAACCTTTTCCTTATCCATTTGCTTCAGCTCTTTTTCGTTTTTCTTCTTTCAGATAAATAATGCATTCAGCCATTCGCTTCTCCAAAGGGTCGTATGAACTTAGACTTGGCTCTCGATTGTACATTTGAATAAACTCATTAATTTTAGGCCAAAGTATTTTTGCTTCCTCAAAATCCATATTAATTCTTGTGGCTTCAATATGGTCTTGAATAACTTTCAGAACCTTTGTTGTTACCGATTTTGACAAGATTTCAAATGCTTTTTGAAATGGATTAATTCTATCTATCAAATCAATATGAATATCGTCGATGTCGACAAACGAACCAGCCATTCGGATAAATCGTTTGTCGCCAATCTCCTTAATTTCTCCATTCTTGATAACTGAATCAACTACTACGTGTTGTCGAACCTCCTCAACTTCTATATCTGACAAATCGGGATATTTTATTCTGATGATTTTTGGAATCAGAACTTTGTTAATTACTTCAGGGTCTACATTTCCGGGCATTGCTTTTAGCATTGTATCATCCTGTAAAATTTTGGCTTTTAAATCGATTAAGTCTTGTTCAAGAATATCTCTAACTCTTTTAGAACTGGGCTCTCTAAAGATTTTACCATTACGACTTGGTCCAATAAGAATTTCGCCAGGTTTCGCTTTGTCATCGTCATTTACTTTTGTTTTGAATTTCCAGTTTGGAGCTAAAACCTGTTCCATTAGTAATGAGGCAGTAATAGCTTTAAGCATATTGTTTACAGAAAGTTTCACCAAATCATCTGCGGCATCGGGCTGCGCGATTAAGTTGGTAAACTGTGCATGAGTTTTATTATCGCTATCTCTTGTTGCTCTGCCAATAATTTGGATAATCTCGGTTAACGAACCTCTGTAACCGACCGTTAAAGCATGTTCACAATATGGCCAGTCAAAACCTTCTTTTGCCATTCCCAAAGCGATAATCAAATCCATATCATCTAAGGAATCCATTTTTCTAAGGTAGTTCACAATTTTATCGCGTTCCTTTTGGTTGTCTTCCACCAAATCGGCAACTTTTATGGTTTTACCATCCGAATACCTTTTTACATATATTACGCCTGTGTCTGCATCTTGCTTTGTTACATCGCCAATGGCATCTATTATAAAATCAACTTCATTGTGTTTGTCTTTGGTCGATTCGCCCGAATTTACATTAGGAATATGCAGAATAGTTTTTTGGTCGGTATTCAAAACTTCCATTATGGCATTGGTGTATTTCCCTTGATAGAAATGATAACCAATCCCCAATGATTTTAAATATTGATAACCATTTAGCTGCTCGTAGTAGTTGTAAGTTACTTTGGTAAACTTCTCCTCATCCTCAGGAAGCAGAATAGGAACACTATCTCCTCTGAAAAACGTACCCGTCATGGCCACAATATGGGCCTTCGATTTACGCATAATTTCACGCAGCAAATCTCCCAATCTGCTTTCAGCATCGGCCGACACATGATGAAATTCATCAATTGCCAATAGGGTATTGTCAAACCTCGTTTCGTCTAATTCTTCACAGGCAAAGCGCAAAGTGGCGTGTGTGCAAATAAGGATTTGCTCATTATCACTATCCATAAAAGCATGGAAAGCCTGAACTTTACTTTTACTCCAATCACCTCCCGGCGTACAAAGGTTGAATTTATCGTTTGGCTCCCAATTCGCAAAAAAATGATTTTGTTTTATTAAATTAGTTTTCGCAAAAGAACTACCAATTGAACGTTCGGGAACTGCAACAATGACTTTTTTCAGTCCTTGGTTTTTCAATTTATCCAATGCAATAAACATTAATGCCCTGGACTTTCCTGAGGCAGGTGGAGCTTTTATTAATAAATATTGAGCATCGCGTGACTCATAAGCCCTTGCTGCCATTGGCCGCATCCCGGTTTCATCTATATTAACACTCTCCCCTGTTTGATTGTAATGTACTTTTACTATGTCTGGCATATTTTCTTTTTTTATTTTTATTATTCATCATTTTCCCTTTTTACGTTTGGATTTCTCTTTCGCAAACAGAGTTCCTTCCTCTTTTTCTTCCTCAATCATTTTCTCATAGAGTTTGAACAGATACTCCAAACGTTCTTCATCGCTGTTAAATGGGGTACTACGATAACATTTTTCAATGATTTCATCATTTTGTCGGTGTGCTTCACGCAAACCCTTTGGCATTTTATCGGGATCGTAAAGTTGTGCCAATGTTTTTTCGGGGTGCTTTTCTCGCTCTTCTAAAATGCGAAATACAGCTTGGGTAATTTCGTTTTTGCGTTGCGTTGAGATTTGGGGGAATGGAAAGGTGTTGTAACATATTTCCGTTGAATATCTAATGCTTGTTCCTAAGTAACCTCCAACAGCTTTAACCCATAGCATTTGAAGTTTAGAAGATAATATTCCCAAAATATATGGGTCACTATCATATATTGCTTGAGCAGAATGCATTACAATAAATTTATTGTCAAAAAAACCACATTGCATAAAATCTCTTCGTTCTGATGTAGTGCAAGGGATGAGCAAAAAATTATTTGTAGCAATTCTTCTATATCGAAACTGATGAGAACGATTTACCAAAGTTCTGGCTACTTCACCACTATTTTGTCTAAATTCTTTTACCTGTATAATTCGTTCTTTTATAGAGTCTATACTTAAAGCTTCTTTCAGGTTATCATCCTCAATCCATAAACAATACCGGTCAATTCCTTTTAAAAATTCAGCACCCCCAATTAGAGGTTTAATAAATTTCTTTGTCCTGCTGTCTTCAGCTTCAAAGGATTCCTTCTCAGTACTTGATAGTTTTAGAAAATTACCTTCCAATGGCATATTTCCAAAAACCATTTCTGGTAGTTTGGATAAATTAGTTCTTCTACTTAGTACTATTATTGAAGGACCGTCATTTAAATAAGGACCAATATTGGAAACTTCCTTTTTAAAATCAGTAAATAAATATTTTTTCTTTGTTGATTGTTTATTTCTGATAGATAGAATAATTACCTGTACGCCAGCTTTGTCTTTGGCATTATTTGTCCATTTGAAAGGGGCATAACCAAAACCAATTTCAATATTATGCTCAAATAAACTTGGCCAAAGTAATCCAACTTGATTCCCCTGAACAACTGATTTTGTTGAAACAAAAGCTAATTCAAAATTTGTATTCTTTATATATTTTGCTCCTTTGAAAAACCAGATACCTATATAATCTAAATTTTTAAATCCATTAACCCCTTTGAAAACAAATGCTAAATCATCTCTTTGGGATTTCTCTTGCAATTTAGCTCCAACATAAGGCGGATTTCCCAAAATATAAATTTCATCACCTTTTTCCTTTGGGCAAACCATTTCCCAATCCAAACGAGTTGCATTGCCTTGCACAATTTTTCCTGCTTCTTTTAATGGTAATGTTGGGTTGGTTCTTCCGAACTCTTTAAAGAATTCCACATTCATTTGGTGTTCTGCAAGCCAAAGTGCAAGCTTGGCAATTTCTCCAGCGAAATCGTCTATCTCAATTCCGTAAAAATGTGAGAGTTGTATGCCCGAAAGTGCCATCATATTGCCAGCCTTAAAAATCTTCATTTCTAAAATGCGGAGTTCTTTGTAGGCAATAATTAAAAAGTTGCCGGATCCACAGGCGGGGTCAAATATTTTAAGGTTATGAATTCGATTTAGTAGGGCGTTTAGTTTCTTTTGTTTCGTTGCTTCTGTGAGTGCTGAGTTTGTTGAATCTTCAAACTCTTCGTACAGCTCATTCAAGAAAAGTGGTTTAATCACTTTCATAATGTTTGGAACAGAAGTATAGTGCTGTCCTAAACTTCCTCGTTGAGCCGCTCCAATAACCGCCTGAAACATTGATCCAAAAATATCAGGATTAATGGCAGACCAATCCTGATCTCCACTATTTAATATTGCCGCTCGGGAACTACGGGAGAATTTTGGTGTTTTGTGTTCTTTCTCAAACAAACCACCATTTACAAAAGGAAATGCTTTTAAATATTCGGGAACTTCGGCTCCGCTCAGTGCTCGTCTATCGCCTTTGGGAGTGTTTAGCACCGTAAAGAGAGTATCTAAATAAGTATTTAAATCACTCCCATCCGTTTGTGTATGTGAGTCAATGGCGTTGGTAAATTGACTGTCTTCAAAAATGTGGGTATCCTCTGCAAAAAAGCAGAACAACAGCCGAGATAGGAAAACATTCAATCCGTGAATAAATTCAGGCGAATCATTGGGGTTGTCCTTTTTGATTTCGTCGAAAAGTTTTGCCATTTTTTCGGCAGCTTTTACATCGGCTGGGTTTTCGTTGGCGTGTTGTGCCTTTTCCATACCAGCCCACGGCAAAAAGAAATCGTAATGCTCTGGTAAATCTTTTAGAGCAATGTCCAGCTTATCATCTGTTTTGGTGTCAATAGCCAAAAGAGTTTCGTAATCGGTTACTATTACAAATCGTTCGTTGCGTTTCAGCTCTTTTGCTATTTCAGATATGGTTAAATGCAAATCCTCTTTCTGCTCCTCTCTAAAAAACAGTTTCTTCTTCCAGGATATTTCATCTTCAACTTTCGATAAATTGAGGTTCCCTTTTCTCAGTCTTGTAATCGATGCTTTGGGTAAACCATAAGATAAGAGCAGCTCATAAATAAAGGTCTCTTTATTAAAGGTTGCAATCAGTACTTGCAGGTTTATTTCTATTTGTGTTATGTTCATTATTTATGTCAGTCCTTTAGTAATGCGTTGGCAAAGACCAAATGTGCTATTTGTGCATTGGCTCTTTTTTTTCACTTGGTAAACTATGTCTATGTATGTTAAGTAGTTATTACACCTACGTGCCCTTGGAGTTGCTGACCCATGAGCCCGCAATCCTTCTCAAAAATCAAGCTCGCCACGAACTTCTCGCGGTGGGTGTCATTAGCCAATATGAATACAGGTTTCCTCATTGCTTTGCGCTCATTCATTTTGAGATGCCAAAACTAAGAATTATTTCCTATCGAAGGGTTTAAAAATCAAGAAAATTGAAAATGTTTCTATTTTCGGGGTCAGCAAGGAGCAATGTATTCCGGCAGAAACAACATCGAAAAGGCGGACGTGAAAATCTACGACCTCACCGGAACAATGGTTTACAAATTTGCCTGGAACGGCGAAAACAAACAACAACCTAAGCGGCCACCCCAAAGGGATGTACATACTCACGGTAACCACCAGCGATGGAATTAAGACGGAGAAACTGGTGATTCGGTAATTCGTGCTTAGAAATTTGAAGATTTAAAGACGCGCATCCCGTGGGTACGGGATGCGCGTTTTTACTTTTTTCGGTATGGCTAGTTGTCGATTTCGTTGTTCGCGTCCTGTCCACCAGGACAAGGATGCAAACGAGAAATTCACTTGCAAGTTACTAAAAACTAGGCAATTTTACATAGCGCTTGTTAATGCCTGTTATTTTTTTATTGTATCATTTTTTAATTTTTGAAGCTCTAATTCTATATTTGACTCCATACTAAAAAGGCTATCTTGATTTTTTATTAATGTTTGAAATTGTGTCGGATTTAATATGACTTTTGTTTCTTTAGTACTTGTTGAAAAAATTTGAAATCCTTGAATTATTAGACTACTAAACCCGATAAAAAAAGCAAGAAATATACTTACCCAAGCTACATTTTGACTTTTTTTGAATTTTCTATCTTCCTTTGTTTTAAAACCATTTGACTTTAAATCTCTTAATTCTTCAGAAACAACAACGAGACCTTGCATATTCTCTAAAATCCAGTTATACATTCCGGGCGTAAGTATAAAACCTTCATAAATTATCTTACCAGTTTTATCAACAATTTGCGCTGAAGTATTTAGATGTAGACCGTGTTTATTAAAATACAAAATATTGCTTTTGGGGTCAGTCCAGGCGTTAAAAGATTCTTTCATAACCATTAGCCCAGAGTCATTTCCATCATCCATTGGAAAGATAGTGATGTATCTGTTCGTCTTTAAATATTCGATTAATGAGATTAATTCTATAAAAAGGTAATATTCTTTTTTTCTTAATTCTAAGTTGTCAAATTCTTTTTTTTTAACATAAAGAGCTGCTATTTTTTCTTTTTTATGTACGATTAATGCCTTATTATCATCTTTCAAAAAATATTCATTTTGAAGGTGGTAGCTTAAAAAATCAATATTATTATAATCAATGCCACTGAGAATTTCAATAAATTGTTTTTCTCGTTCATTAAATGTTCTCATTTAGTTCATTTTAGTATGGTTTATAATTGGCACATAACATCTATGTAAACGTAATATCACGTTTATTTCTTCATTACCTTTTGCAAAACTTAGCCGAAATCACCCAATGGATTGATAATGTTTCTCAGTTCATCTTTTGAAAAATCGGTTTGAACCCAATTGAAAAACTCAGTTGTTTTTGAACCTCCGCAGTCCTTCTCAAAAATCAGGCTTACCAAGGACTTCTCGCGGTGGGTGTCATTAGCCAATGTGATTAAAGGTTTCCTCATTGCTTTGCGCTCATTAATTTGAGATGCCAAAACTAAGAATTATTTCCTATCGAAGGGTTTAAAAATTAAGAAAATTAAAAATCTTCTATTTTTTCGGGGGGTCAGCAAGAGACATTGAATTTCGGGGTAATTCGCCGGGACGCGCTTCCGTGGACTCTATCCCATCGTCAAGCAAGAAGCCTAATTTACCACCACAAGTTAATGCAGTTCTGTTATCTTGATTAAGTTAACCAGTTCGCTTGGTAAATTACACTTGTCGAAATCGAAATCCTTATCGCTAATTTTAAGTGAGAGATTAATGGCGTCTTCAATAATCCCAAACGAAGTGATAAGATATTTAATCTTCCCGTCTTTTTCTATTTTGTATAAAAAGCCACTAAATTTGTTTCCGAATGATTTAAACTCAACTTTTCTTTTTTTAAGAACAGTGAATTTTTCTGTTATACTTTCATCAAATACTTCGTTCAGCTCATCGGGGTCACTCATCTTAAATATCCATTTAGGGATCTTTACATTTACAATACTAAAATCACTTGCTTCCAAAATATGCTTTTCAGAGCAATCATATTTACTATTAACCTTCAGGTCTTTGCCTCCGAAATTATATATCTGGGTGGCATTTTGAGAAATAAGATTTACTGATACGAGCGTCAATAAAATGAGAAGTAGCTGCTTCATAATATTTCAAATTTAAATGGTTTTTTAAACTTCACAACAATTCCTTTGAAACTTTGCGTATTAATCTCTTTGGTTTTTGAACTTTCGTATCCCGGGGATTGATGGCCAAAGTGACTGTAATCCTTCTCAAAAATCAGGCTCGCCACGGGCTTCTCGCGGCGATTGTCAAAGGCCAATGTGATTACAGGATTCCTCATTGCTTTGCGCTCATTAATTTAGGCGGCAAAGCTAAGTAATACTTTCTTTCAGATGATTTTTAAAAACAAAAAACACAACACCCAATACGCGTGCTTCCAGCAGCGACAATACCTTTCTCCGCCAGCGCCTTTTTTTAGATGGTTATCTTTGCCGCCATTTTTAAAAATAATTTTCAAGGCACCCTCATGCAGTTTACTTTAGAAGCTACCGACACCCAATCTTCGGCGCGCGCCGGAACCATTACCACCGACCACGGCAAGATACAGACGCCGATTTTTATGCCCGTGGGAACGGCAGGCACCGTGAAAGCCATTCATATCCGCGATGTGCACGAAGATGCGCAGGCACAGATTATCCTGGGCAATACCTATCATCTCTATTTACGCCCGGGGCTGGAAGTGCTGGAGGAAGCCGGCGGACTGCACAAATTCAATGGATGGAACCGACCCATCCTCACCGACAGCGGTGGCTATCAGGTTTTTTCGCTGGCAGCACAACGCAAGCTTACCGAGGAAGGCGCTCAGTTTCGTTCGCACATCGACGGCTCGAAGCATCTTTTTACACCCGAAAATGTGATGGACACGCAACGCACCATTGGCGGCGACATCATCATGGCTTTCGACGAATGTACGCCCTGGCCGTGCGATTACGACTATGCCCGCAACTCGCTGGAACGCACGCACCGCTGGCTCGACCGCTGTATCGATCGCTTCGACAACACGCCGCCGCGTTACGACTACAACCAGTCACTTTTCCCGATAGTGCAGGGCAGCACTTTTGCCAACCTTCGCCGGCAGTCGGCTGAATACATCGCTTCGCGCAACGCTGAAGGAAATGCCATCGGTGGATTGTCGGTAGGCGAACCCGCCGAGATGATGTACGAGATGACCGAACTGGTTTGTGGCATTCTGCCCAAAGACAAGCCGCGTTACCTGATGGGCGTGGGTACTCCGGTGAATATTCTGGAGGGAATAGCGGCAGGAATTGATATGTTCGACTGTGTGATGCCTACGCGCAATGGCCGCAACGGCATGCTTTTTACCAGCGAGGGAATTATGAATATGAAAAACGAAAAGTGGAAAAACGACTTCTCACCGCTCGACCCCAACGGCCTCTCCTTTGTCGATAGCCAGTATAGCCGGGCTTACCTGCGGCACCTGTTTATCGCCAACGAATATCTGGCGCCGATGATCGCCAGCCTGCACAACATCGCTTTTTATCTGTGGCTGGTAAGTACAGCCCGCGAAAAAATCTTCGACGGCACCTTTGCTACCTGGAAAGCTGTGATGGTTAAAAAACTTGAGACGCGGCTGTAAGAGCTATTTCAGGGGATTAAAGATTGTGAACTTTTAGTCGTAAAAACGAAAAGAGCAAACCACTGAGGCACGGAGACACAGAGGGAAAAGAAGAAGAAGAAACAAACCGCTGAGGCGGAGAGACGCGGAGGGAAAATGAAAAAAATGTAATAAACCGCAGAGACGGAGAGACGCGGAGGGAAAATGAAAAATAAGAAATAAACCGCAGAGACGGAGAGGCGCGGAGGAAAAGTGAAAAAAAATAAATTGCTGAGGTGTTGCTATAGTCTGTTCATGGTTTTATTTTTAGGCCAAAAGAAACTTTTTAATAAAAACAGTCCTGATTGAATTTCTTTCTAACTTGCACGTTAACTTTTCCCTTCACCCTATGCCCTCCACTCTTCGCATATTTTTTACCTACTTTTGCTGAATACGTTATCACAAATATTAGCAACTAAATAAATATGCCCGAAAATAAAAAGCTCTTCCTGCTCGATGCCATGGCGCTGATCTACCGCGCCTATTACGCGCTCAACAAAAATCCGCGCATTACCTCCACCGGCCTTAACACCTCTGCAATTCTTGGTTTTGCAAATTCGTTGTTCGAGATCATCCGAAACGAAAAACCTACCCATATCGGCGTGGCTTTCGATACGCAGGCACCTACCTTGCGCAGCGAGGGTTTTGTGGAATACAAAGCTAACCGCCAGAAGATGCCCGAAGATATTGCCACAGCCATCCCTTACATCTATCGGCTCGTCGAAAGTTTTAATATTCCGTTGCTTTTTGTGGATGGCTACGAGGCCGACGATGTGATTGGAACGCTGGCCAAAAAGGCCGAAAAGGAAGGTTTTACCACCTATATGATGACGCCTGATAAAGATTTCGGGCAACTGGTTTCCGACAATATTTTCATTTACAAACCTGCATACATGGGTAACAAAGCACAAGTGCTGGGTGTGAAAGAAGTTTGTGATAAATACGAGATAGAACGCCCCGAGCAGGTGATAGATATGTTGGGGCTGTGGGGCGACGCCAGCGACAACATTCCCGGTATCCCTGGCATAGGCGAGAAATGGGCGAAAACTTTGCTGAAGAAATATGACTCACTCGAAAACGTGATTGAGCACGCCCACGAGCTAAAAGGGAAAATGGCCGAGAACGTAAAAGAGTTTGCTGCCCAGGGCAAGGAAAGCAAGATGCTGGCGACAATCGATCTGGATGTGCCCATATATTTCAAAGCGGATCAGTTGAAACTTTCAGCGCCCGACTTTGATGCTTTACAGGAGCTTTTTGTTGAACTCGAATTCAAAACTTTTGCACAGCGTATTTTTGATCATTTTAAAGAAACCGGCGATAACGCTACTGCAAAAATAGCTGCGCAACAGCAAGACCTGTTCAGTCAGGCTGGGGTGGAGGTGGAGTCGCTTAAAACGATTGATAATCAAAAAGCAAAATATAAACTTGCCGACACACCCGAAAAACGCCGTCAACTTATCGATGAGCTGAAAAGTAGCGGGAGTTTTTGTTTTGATACCGAAACCACCGACGTGGATGCCAACAACTGCGAACTGCTCGGGATTTCTTTTGCCACCAAACCAGGCGAGGCTTATTATGTGCCCATGCCCGACGATGAGCAGAAGACACAGGAAATTGTAAATGAATTCAAATCGCTTTTCGCGGATGAAGCCATCGAAAAAACCGGCCAGAATCTAAAGTTCGACATCGCCGTACTGCGGTTGTACGATGTGCAAATACGCGGAAAATTATTCGATACCATGCTGGCGCATTACCTCATCGAACCCGACCAGCAACACGGTATGGACTTCCTGGCGCGTCATCTGCTCAATTATAAAACCATTACTTACGACGAGCTTACCGAAAAGAAGGGCAGCAAGCAGCTCAATCTGCGCCAGTTGCATAAAACCAATCTGAAGCGGGTGGTTGATTATGCTGCCGAAGATGCCGACATCACGCTGCAGTTGCGGCAGGTGTTGGAGCCACTGCTCGAAACCAACAAGGTGCGCCGGCTTTTTGATGAGATAGAAATTCCGCTCATGTATGTCCTTGGCGACATGGAAGCCTCCGGAGTAGCGCTCGACACGGAGGCACTAAAGGCCTTTTCGCTGCAGCTTGAGGAGGAGATTGCCGGGGTGGAGGAGAATATCTTTTCCCTTGCCGGTGAAAAATTCAATGTGGGTTCGCCCAAACAACTCGGCATCGTCCTCTTCGAAAAACTGAAAATTAGCGATAAGCCTAAGCTCACCAAAACCAAGCAATATGCTACCGGCGAGGATGTGCTTTCGCGGCTGGAAAAAAGTCATCCTATAGTTGCCGATATTCTCGATTATCGATCGCTTACCAAATTGAAATCTACTTATGTGGATCCGCTGCCGCAGATGCTTAGCCCACGTGATGGCCGTCTGCACACGAGCTACAACCAGGCAGTGACAGCCACCGGGCGTCTCTCGTCGACCAATCCTAACCTGCAGAATATTCCCATCCGCACCGAGAGGGGACGCGAGATTCGTAAGGCTTTTGTTCCGGGCAGCCCAGATTATACCTTGCTGGCTGCCGACTATTCGCAGATAGAATTACGCATCATCGCACACCTGAGCGGCGACGAAGCCATGCAGGAAGCTTTCAGCCAGGGACTGGATATCCACACCGCTACGGCAGCGCGCGTTTATGATGTAAATCTGGATGTGGTTAGTCGTGAGATGCGTAGCAACGCCAAGATGGTCAACTTTGGCATTATCTACGGAATATCGGCCTTTGGACTGGCCGACCGCCTCAATATTCCGCGATCAGAGGCACGTGAAATCATCGACAATTATTTTGCAAAATATCCCGGTATCAAAGATTACATGGAAAAAACCATTCGTTTTGCCAGGCAAAATGGCTACGTGGAAACCATCATGGGGCGCCGTCGTTATCTGCCCGATATCCGGTCGGGCAACGCTACCGTTCGCGGCTTTGCCGAACGAAACGCCATCAACGCACCGGTGCAAGGCTCTTCGGCAGATATGATCAAAGTGGCCATGATTAGGATTTTTGATGAGATGAAAAAACAAAACCTTGCCTCGCGCATGATCCTGCAGGTGCATGATGAGCTTGTGTTTGATGCAGTGAAAAGCGAGGTGGAGTCACTGAAAACGATCGTTGAGCAGGGCATGAAAAACGCAATCCCGCTTAGCGTGCCCATTGTGGTAGATATGAATACCGGCAACAACTGGCTCGAAGCACATTGATGGTGAAATTCCAAATCTCAAACAAATTTTAAAAACAAAAATCAATTATTTGAAATTGAGATTTATTTGGATTTGGTTTTCCTGGGTTTTGAGATTTAGAGAGATTGGCATACATGTGAAGCCGGAAAGGATTTTCAGCTATCTTTGTCCGTCTGAAATCGCCTAAACCATACTGTGGGGAGGTGATTTAAAATAAAATGATATTCCTGAAAAATTTAGAAAAGATGATACAATCCAACCTACACGACGAGAAAAGAATAGTGATGACGCTGGATGCCGGCGGAACGAATTTGGTTTTTTCGGCCATACAGGGCGGTGCCGAAGTGGTAGCACCCATCACACTTTCAGCACATGCCGACGCTTTGAACACGATCCTGCAGCGCATCATTCAGGGTTTTGAGGAGGTAAAAAACCTTCTTGATACTCCGCCGGTGGCCATCAGTTTTGCTTTTCCGGGGCCAGCCGATTATCTGCTGGGAATTATCGGAGATCTGGCGAATCTGCCACTGTTTCGTGGCGGCGTAGCCTTGGGCCCCATGCTCGAAGAGAAATTTGAAATTCCTGTTTTCATCAACAACGACGGTGACCTGTTTACATACGGTGAGGCCATCAGCGGCTTGCTGCCCGAAGTGAATGCCATGCTTGAGGAGAACAAAAACCCCAAACGTTATCACAACCTTTTGGGTGCCACTTTTGGAACCGGCTTTGGCGGCGGCATTGTGAGCAACGGACAGTTATTTTGTGGAGATAACTCGGCACAAGGCGAGATCAACCGCATCCGTAATAAAGTGCATCCTTTTTACAGCGCGGAAGAAAGTGTGAGCATTCGCGGCATTCGCAAAGCCTATGCCCGCGCTGCACGGCTCGACGAGGTGATAGTGCCTACGCCGCAATCGATTTTTGATATAGGAATGGGAAAGGTAGAAGGCAACCGCAAAGCTGCCGTCACGGCGTACCAGAAATTTGCCATCGCTGCCGGTGATTCACTGGCCAATGCAGCGACAATGGTGGATGGCATCATCGTTTTGGGTGGCGGAATCTCCGGTGCTCATCCTTTGTTCTTGCAGCATCTTGTTAGTGAGATGAACCGTAAGTTCGATACCCCTGGCGGCGGTCATCTCTCTCGCCTGGAAATACGGGTGTTTAACCTCGAAAATAAAAAAGATCTCCAGAAATTCCTTACCGGCGACAAGCAGGAGATACAGGTTCCATTCAGCGACAAAAAGATTACCTACGACCCGCTTAAGCGTATCGGGGTGGGAGTAAGCCGGCTGGGAACTTCACGCGCTACCTCCATCGGAGCCTACGCCTTTGCCCTTAGCCAGCTCGATAAGGCTGCTTTATGACAATGGTAAGTTGATTGAGAAATTGATCATTTTCTTTTTTAATACAAAAACGATAAAAATGATTGTGAAAAAGCTGTTGTTGTTGCTGTTGGTATCCTCTTTCGGATACGCTTCAGTGTTTGCCTGCACCACCTTTGTACTCAAAGCTGATAACGGCACCTTGGTTTTTGGGCGTAATTTCGACTTTCCGGCAGGTATGGGACATATCGAGATCAACCCGCGTGGTTTACAAAAAGTAGCTTTTGTGCGGCCGCCCGAAAAACCCCTTCAATGGGTTTCGAAATATGGCAGTGTTACATTTAACCAGATGGGTCGGGAATTTCCGTATGGTGGAATGAATGAGGCGGGTCTTGTGATAGAACAGATGTGGCTGGAGAAAGCCCAGTATCCGGAGCCCGATGCCCGTTACGGGCTTGCCGAGTTGCAATGGGTACAATATCAGCTTGATAATGCGGCCACGGTGCAACAGGTTATCCAGAGTGATAGTTTCCTGCGCATATCATATACTTCTGCCGCAACATTGCATTTTCTGGTTGCTGATAAGTCCGGAAGTATGGCCACCATCGAGTATCTGAATGGCACTATGACAGTGCATCAGGGGAGGGAGCTACCCTTCCCGGTACTGGCCAATTGCCCTTACGAGGTATCGTTGGATTATAAAAAGAATAAGGATACTGATAAGGAATATCCGCCCATGGTTCAAAATTCATCAGGACGTTTTTCTACCGCCGCAACCATGCTTTGGGATTATAAAAACCAAAACCCTGTTGCTTACAGCTTTTCTATCCTGGACAGTGTGTCACAAGAGGGTAGCACACAGTGGAGTATTGTGTATGATATTACAAAAGGTGAAATCCATTTCCGTACAATGGACAATCGCAACATCCGTAATTTAGAATTGGTAAATATCGACTTCGCGTGTGGCAATAATTGGCTTGTAGCTGATATCAATTCTGATGTGCAAAACCATCCTGTTTTTAAAACTTTTAGCGTAAGAGAAAACCTAAAACTGATACAGCAACTCGTATCAAAAGTGGAATTTCTACAGCAAATACCCGGTGAGGCGATTCATGCCATGGCTGGTTATCCGGAAAGCGTGATTTGCGATCAATAGTTTTCGAGGGTATTTCACCCCAAATAAAAAAGCCCTTGCATCGTCTGCAAAGGCTTATTTATCATATCTGCTTTGAATCAGTTTACTTTTAAATTTCTATTTCAGGATAAGCTTTTTGATGTAGGAAGTTTTCTCGTCTTTTATTTTCACAATATAGATTCCGCGAGGCAGATGGCTCAGATCGAGCTGAGCGTTTCCGGAGATGATTTGCTCGGTTTTTATTTCGCCCTGCGCATTGACTACCTGCACCTGGTAACTTTCGTTATTCCCTCTAAAGTTAACAATTCCGGTGGAAGGATTGGGATGAATCTGCACCAGCTCTTGCCCGTAGTCTGCCACTCCGGTCGAAGACATCTTCATGGTTTTCAGCATCGAAAGCCCATCATCAGTAAAATAACCGTCAGCGCAAGGCATCTGCTGATCGTATTCTACCAGCAGGGTCGAAATATTTCCCGTTTGCATATCAAATAATTTATACTGCATCTCTTCTCCCGCTGCAAATCCTTCGATTTCTGTGGAAGAAGGCTCATCGCCAAAAGCAGTAATGGCAACACTGTGCTGTTTATCGCCAATGCTGCTCAATCCGGCGCAAGTACCGTTGGCCGCAAATATGCCTACGATGCTTTCGGCGGGCAGTAGTTCCATCGCTTCTGTGCTAATAGCGATGGTATGTGTTGTGGCTGTGTTAACAGGATTTTCCCACGGAATATTTTCAAAATCGTGTACATAATGTTGTTGCACATTTGCAGTTTGTTTGAAGTTTTCGCCATCGCTGTAGGTAATGCTTGCTGCCGATGTCATCAACACAAAATAAGCCTTTCCGGGTTCGAGTACCTGCAGCGATTGTACACCTGCTGCCGGCCAATAGACCCTACTGCCTGCAACTTCTTTTACGATGGTAAGTTTATTCATTACCGGCGAAAACACTTCCGACAACAATACATTGGTTCCGCTGAGCACCGGAACGATGTTCCATCCCGCGGCCAGGTTGACGGTTGGATTGGTGAGCGGGCAGCCCAACATCGGCAGATACACATCCTGATCTACTTTAATTTTATAGCCTTTGGTTGGCGTCCATACCAGCATGTTGTTGATGCCGGCACCCGGGTAATACATCTTGGTCATGTCCTGCAATATCACTAAATGATCCAGGATGGGACTCATCACATTGGTAATAATTGATGATTTGGGAACCGTATAACTCGACAGGCCACTCCAGCCTTGTGGAATCAAAATCTGGTTATCCATTTTTCCTTGTAGTCCCTTGGCAATGTGCATTCCCAAAGGCATCCATTTATTATTCGTTTGTAATCCAGGGCCCGATATAAACGTTGGCGTTGCCGGAAATACTATGCCTCCCAAAGCATAAGAGTAAACTTTCCATCGCATGGTTTCTCCCCAAGCAAAGCCATCTTTTTCGGGGGTGTAGGTGTCGATGCCCATGGCGGACATAAATGCGTTGGAATGGTTAGACCATATACCACAGCCGCCACATTTCTCTTTTCCGTTATCATCGAGATAAAAAACACCAATGTAATCACCGGCCTGAATGACGTCTCCGCAAATGTTGGGTTGTGCTGTAACCTCAATAGATATAAAGGCTGGGTTGCCGGTATTAATAAATTCAAAATCGGGAGGTACCGGTTTATAATAATCTACACCCTGAAAATCTACATTTTCATGGCTGGAGTTAAGACTGTTAAAATCGATTTTATCAGGGATAAAATAGTGATTATTCAAAGTTGGTGATATGCTGTTCGTCCAGCAAGGTTTCTTCGTTATGCTGTACTCACCAAATTCATTGGTGACCACTTTTTTGGCCTCGCCCAGGTCGATGGATTTGTTGGCTATGGGTGTGCCGTCGGTGTAGGTAAAGGTTCCTGAAATCGTGAACACCTCGGTGTAGGTGTGAATAAAATCCTGGTTAAAGTAATTAGAGGTGATGTTGGTATAGCTGCGTTGGGGTGGGTCATAAGATTCGAAACCCTCACAATACACCGGAGTAACTGTACCCGACCAGTTGCGGGGCAATGTAATGGAATAGTAGCCGGTGTCATTGGTAACAACGGCGCCACCTTGAGGCTCAAAAATTACGGTAACTCCTTTAAATGGGGAGTTCCAGGCATTTCGAAACACCTTTCCTGAAATGGTTAGCTCGAAGCGCTCCTTTTGTAGAATGGTAGGATCGGTAACGGTGGCAGCATCGCCTTCCGGTGCCGCCGACAATTCGAGTGCTGCAGTTATAAAAGCCAGAGTAAACAGAACGTGCAGAAGTATGGTAATTGGTTTCCTTGTCATAATAAGATTTTTTTAAATATTTACTAGAGGCAAGTTTGTTAATTTTGAGTACAAATTTAAAAACATTTCCAAAGAAATGGAAGGATTATTAAGAAATAAAACAATGGATTCCACTCATAATTAATCCCTTTGGTGCGTGAAGTTACTATTGGTAAGCTTTACGGTAGAAATAAAAAAACTGCCCGCAGCCAAAAAAATTTCCTACGGACAGTTTTTTTTGTTAAAAAATTAACGTTTCCGATTTATTTTCGGATAACGACTTTCCGAATTAGATTGATGGCGTCGCCCTGAACGCTGATAAAATAAATGCCTTCAGGCTTGCTGTTTAAGTTTATATCAATTGTCTTACTACCATTCACCACCACGTTGTTGAGCGCGTAAATTTCACTTCCCAGTGTGCTGAACATGCGCAAATCTACCGGCTGGCTGTTGCGCGATTTGATAACAACCTGAAAGTTACCTGCGGATGGATTGGGGAAAACGCTCACTGACCATTGGTCTTCGAGTTCAGAAATACCAATGCAGGCATCGAAGGTAATCGTTATGGCGTCGCTGTTGACACAGGTAAAGACATCAGTAACTTCTACCCAGATTTCTTTTTCACCCAATCCTACGCCGGTGCTGTCGACCTGAATGGTTTGTGTGGTTTCTCCGGTCGACCAAAGATATGTGGCACCGGGGTTGCCAGCATCGAGAATAATGAAATGGTTGGCGCAGATGGTATCGTTTGGTCCCAGATCTACTGTGGGGAGTTCGTGCATAGTCACGTTCAGCGGCTCAGACATTTCACCTTCACCGCAGTTGTTTATGGCAGATACCATCAGGGTAACATCACCGCTGAAATTTTCGTCCCAGGTTAGTATAGCGGTAAGGCCATTGTTTTCGAGCGCTCCTGCTTCAGCAGGATACATGTCCCAAATGTAGTCTGTGGCGCCAATAATACCAGTGGTGGCAAAAACAGTTTGTACTTCGCCCATACATGCCGAGGTAGCTCCCACCGGAGTGGCCGGTGCGCTGGGAGCAAAGTTCACAACTACCATTACCTGTCCATCGATGTTGGATGTGCCATCGGATACTTCCACAAAATAGGTGGTGGTTTCGGAGGGAGAAACAACGGGGTTCTCAAGCGTCGAAGTAAATCCTGCGGGCTGTGAGGTCCACAGGTAGCTGTAAGTGCCTGTTCCGCCGGTTACATTGGCATCGAGTTCACTGGTTTCGCCTTCGCAAATGGTTGATGGATTTGCAGCCACATTGAGTGCCATCGGAAATCCTTCGCCAACGTTCAACGTTACCGGAACATCAAGTTCAAGTACATCGGGGTCGTTGCTTTCAATTTTTACGTTACCGTAATAGGTTCCCTGTTCCAGGTCTGTTGCGTCAAACAGCACTGCTATTGTCTGCGTGTTGCCCGGAGCAATGGTATCAGTAATTCTTTCAACGAGCATCCATCCCGAAACATTTATGGTATAGTCTTCTACTTCGCCATAGCTTGAGTTGCCGCAAGGGTTAGGAGCTGAAGAATAGGTCATCCTGACGCGCATCCGCTTTTCGCCACTCTGGGTTCCCTGTGGAACGGTAATTTGGCCGGTAAAGGTTTGTCCCCCTCCATTGCTCGTCAATACGAACTCTTCGTCACTACCCGTTTCAAACTCAAGATTGCTGTTCCAGTCAACCCATACGGTGACCTTATCGCTCGACCAGGCATTGCCGTTGGTAACTACGATGCTCTCGCTGGCACCCACTTCGAGGTCGGTACTTTGATCGGTGTAGTCAGCTACACCTGCCTGCCAGCTGCTGCTGTTGTCGATTTCGCCAAAGCTTACTTTGGAAATGTACTCATCCTGGTAGGTGGTTGAAGCCGGACAATAATCGCGTCCGCGGATGGGCTCGGTGGAGGAGGATACATCGTAAATCAAATTCAATTGGCCGGTATTTTCTACTGTGATATATCTGGTAGAAGTGCCCAGCAGCGGGAGGTTCTCGACGATTGCGGCTGGTTCCACAGCAATGTGTGCATCGCCCCATTGTGCCGTTGCCGACGGTCCTGATGATTCGCCTTCAGAGTGCATGGCGGTAACTTTGTATTTAAAAATGCCATAGTCAGGCAAGTTGTCGGTAAAAGTGAAATCTTCGGTTGTTCCTACTTCAAAACCATTGCGGTAAACGATAAAATATTCGAATGTAGAAATGGGTTCAAAAGTCCATTGCAGATCTACCGCGCCGCTTTCAAAAGTCACTGCTGCAGTAAGGTTGGCCGGACGTGCCAGGCTGTTGGTTTCGTATGGCGAGGTGTAGGACATGGTGACGCCGTTGCGGTTGTCGGTCCATACCGGATATACACGGCCATCGCGGGCAGAAATGCCCAGATAATCACCCATGTATCCACCGGCCAGGCCAGGGATGGGTGAAGGAGTAAAGTCGGTGTCGCTTACGCGGAAATCTTCCCAGGTGTCGCCACCATCAAAAGAGTTGGCACACCACACTTCACATTTATTGCCACCCACATTGCGGTCGTCATAAAAAATTACACTTAGTGCACCGGTTATCGGGTCGCAGGTAATCCAGGGGAAATAATGCTCATATCCCTGGCCCATTGCATCCTGATTCACACGGATTGGTTCCGACCAGGTTGCTCCTTCGTCGGTAGAGCGGATCATGTAAATATCGATATCATTGCCCGTGTTAACGCCGGGGACGCCAATGTTTGTCCATACGATATAAAGGGCGCCGTCACCGCTGATGTCGCAGGCCATGGATGGGAATGAGTTAACGCGGTGGTTCTTGCTGGTTTCGGAGATACGGATGCCGCGAATGTTGCTGATGATGCGGGTAGCGGGCAGATAGGTTGCTCCTCCGTCGAGGGATTTGGCAAAGCCCATGGATTTTTCGTCGGTGGGCCAGCCATCATAGATTGCCCATAACACATACACTTGCCCGTCAGGCCCTGTCTGGATATTGACACCCTGGTTATGACTTCCGGCGTTTACCTGCGAACTGATGTTAATGGCACCCGAGTAGCTGATACCGTGATTTGTCGAGCGTGCAATCTCAATTTCCGAATCGTTGGAGCCGCCAAAGTCGGTCCATGCCGAATAAAGATATCCCTGGTAAGGGCTGGTGGGACTGTTGTCGATCCACATGTGGTTTTTGTCGAGTAGTGAGGAGCCGGCGCCGGCATCTACCAGCACAGCAGTCCAGGTCTCGCCATCATCGGAGTAAGAAACCCCCTGCCCGCCATTGCTGTGGATATATCCCACATATTGGCGTCCGGTGAGGCTGATGGCTGTAGTCGGGTCGCCGGAGTTGGCTCCGCCGGCTCCGAGTAATGAGCCACCCCAGGTAGCGCCAAAGTCGTAAGAAAAGAAATAGTTGGCGCCATACAATTGGCCTACAGGATTCTGCGTGGAGTTGTTCGATTGTAATACGTGTTCAGGATCGGTAGGGTTTACGAATACAGAGTTCTCACTTTGGGTGGAGTTTTCGGTTGTTACAGGCACGTCTGGTGAATCGTCGCGCCAAACACTTTTAGCAGCAATGCGGCTGCCTTTGTAGATACCGCGCGGCACTTCCCGGTGTGGTTCTACCGGCGTCAGACCCAGTTCGGCGACTTTGCGCCAATAGCGCATATTATCAACACGTGTGTCGAGGACGTCGTAAGGATAGTATTTTCCATCCTTGTAGAGTCCGCTTCCTGTTTTCTCTCCCTTGTCCTGTCCATAGCTGGCTATCGACAATACAAATAGCGAAATAATAAATAGGATCGTTGTAGTTTTTTTCATTTTGAATACGAGTGTTTGTGGTGAGTTTACTTGTGAATTGATTTATATAATTATTTGCTGATGATCAATTTGCGAACCTCTGAGAGATTATCATTGTAAAATTCCAGCAAATACATTCCATTTTTCAATGAAGCGACATCAAGGGTGATGCTTTCGCTGTTGTTTGAATGTTCCTGTTGTAACATTAGTTTTCCGGTGACGGAGAAAATCTTGATGGTTGCTATTCCCGATGTCATCGTCGGCATAGTAATCATCAAATGATCGGAAGCGGGATTTGGCGTAATGCTAAAGCTGCCGGCAGAGGCCTCATTTATCGAGGTACAATCTTCTACTGTAACCACAAATTCATCCGAGAAATCGCCATAGCCACAATCGTTCAAGCCGCGCACTTTCAGGGTTGCCGTAGCAAAATATTCAGTCGACCAGTGTATGGTAATTTCGTTATCTGCCACTTCTTCTATTGTTCCGGCTTCGGCAGGAGTGAGTACCCATTCATAGCTCAAGGCATCGGCAATGGGTTGGCAGCTGTAGGGGTAGAGATATCCGGCGCAAACTGGCGTTTCGCCGCTCAGGCCATCGGCCATAGCAGGCAACGGGAGTATGGTGAGCAGCAGATTGTCAGCATCGCTGTTGCCCTGGCTATCGGCAGCCGTAAGGGTAAGCGTAACATTTCCTGTGTTAATATCCGCAGTACCCGGCGTATAGATAGCCTGCAGGCTTTGAATGTTGTTAAAGGTTCCGTCGCCGGAAGTAGTCCAGATTATGGTTTCGTAATAGCTGGCTGTACCGTTGCATTGGTAAGTTTCGCTTTCGCAGATTTCGCCGTTGGCGCCTGCATTGGCATTAACGGTGGCCGCAGGTGGAAACTCGATGTAATCGATCCACCCGCAATCGCTGCCCGAAGCTACATACATGTCTTTTTCGTAAGACCATTTAAAAGTGTGTGTTCCGGCCGTTACATTATAAGAATACGGTGCCCAATCCTGCTGTCCCGACCACGAATCTTTCAATTGATTATCGATATAAAACTTCAGTAAATCATATCCCGACTCCGAAGATACTTTGCGATAAAAAGAAACGGTGCCTCCGGTGGCCACATCCATGGTGTAAATCATCTGTGAAGAGCTGTTGTTGCCAATGCTCCCTGAGCGTGCTGAATTTTGGCCATCCCACGAAACGTTATTATCAATAACCCAGTTGGCGTTTCCTCCAAAAGTCCAGTTCGGTCCAAAGCTGCCTTCTTCAAAACTAATGGCAAAGCTTTCTGTCAGTTCGAAGTTTACAATATTGTTGTCGGGAGTGATTGTCACTTCCTGTATGACGGTGGCATAATCCTGCGCCCAAACTTTGATGGTGTAGGTATTTTCGAAAACTTCCGGAATGCTGTAGGATCCATCCGAACCTGTAATTACAGGTTCCAAAGGTGTGTTGAAGATAGTAATGGTAGCACCCTCGATGGGTTCGCCATTGTCGGTGTCGGTAACTGTTCCTGATAAAGAAATAACTTGTGCGGGCACCAGTTGCACATCCAGGATGGTTTGCCCGTTGCTGGTGATGGCAACATTATTAAAAGTTTGCGAGATATATCCGAAAGCCGAAAAGGTCACGGTATAGCTATTATTCATCAACATGCGGTAATAGGCGCCAAAAGCAGCATTGCTCATGTAGGGCATACGGAACAAACCAGTGTTGTCGATTTCTGTAATAAACACTTCTGCCTCTACGGGATCACCAGTGGTAGCATTGGTTATATGTCCTGTCAACGTAGAATAGTTGATGCGGTTGAGCAGGATCATAGCAGCGTTTATATTGTCCTGGGTAATCTGATACACCTGATTGGCTGGCGGGATAAATTGTGTTCCCAGTTCGACGGTATAGCCAAATATTCCGTGTTGCCCATACGCCCAGTCGTCGGTTCCGCCGGCGGCTGGATAAAGCTGCCAGGAGGACTGTGGTGTATAATGTCCGCCCGAGATGCCAGGAATTGCATTACCTATCATGGTGGCCAGATTACCAATTGCAGCATCGTCGGGACCTGCTGCTCCGGTAGTATATCCGTAAGGCCACAACACCAGTTCGCTGTAGGTATGGTAAGAGATGCCTGCTACAAAATGACGCTCAGCCATCAGGTCGCGAATTGCCTGTAGCTCTGGCTCAGAGAAAGCTTCCGGGCCGCAGTAGGTTTCATTGCCCGGATCAAAAGATGTACCTTCGGTGCCCCATTGCCAGCCGTAGTTGCGGTTGGGGTCTACACCGTCAGGATAACTATTCCAATTGCCTTGTGTCACGGTTCCATTGCCGTCGTTGTCGCGAATGTTCTTGCGCCAGTTCATGTCTATTTGATTCAGCACTATTTCATGGCCATCGGGATTAACGATGGGTACAAACCAAATCTCTTTGCTGTTCACATTTGCGGTAATCTCCGGGTCGGTGCCGTAATTATCGATAATATGATTTAAAACATACATGGCTACTTCGGTGCTCAGTGGTTCGCGGGCATGGTGCGCTCCAAAATAATAAACGGCAGGCTCGTCTTCGTCCAGCTCCACGTTGTCCGACACCTTCATGGCCCAAATGTCGTGCTGGTATGCGCTGTAGTTGCCATAGCCTTCGTTGTAGTAAACTTTGCCGTGGCTGTCGCCGATGTCGATCAACTTGCAGATGTCGGGATGGTCGGCAGCAATTTGCTGCAGCTCCTGAAGCGTTTCGGCATACGTACGATATCCGGCGATGTCGTCAACATTTCCCAGGTTGGCAGCCATTTCAGCTTCGGTGCTTACCACCTTCACATCATAACCTTGTTGTAGAAATGTTTCCACTTCAGTTTCCCAAACTACCAGGTCAAGATATTTTCCGGGTACAAATGACGCCACATCGTAATCTGCATTATTAAAAGTTTTAACCGTCATCGGGTCAGGATTGTTGAATCGGATGACCACGTGTTGCTGAGCCTGAACGAAAAGCGTAAGCGTGAGCGCAAAGAGCAGTGAGAAAAGATATTTCATTTTCGTAAAGTTTAAAGTTGAGTTTACAAAAGATAAAAGGAAAACATCGGCTTACGCCAAATGTCTTCCTTTGAAATAACCTGTTATTATCCAAAAGGTTTACTGATGGATTACTATTTTTTTAATGACATTCAATGTGTTAGCTGTGATGTGCAAATAATAAACCCCTGCCGGAAGCAGGCCAGGATCGATGGTGAGGTCGGTGTCTTCATTGCGCAAAGCTGCTCTGTTTTCAAACACAATATTTCCATTTACATCCATCATCTTTAGCGAAATCTCCTGCTCATTGATGGCAGGCAACGATAGCGTAAAAGCTCCTTTGGCAGGGTTGGGTCTGATTTGTATTTTTTCGGCTATAGCCGGATTATAAATACCTTCGCACACATCCACATACACCACAAAATCCTCCGACCATTCGCCTTCACCACAAGGGTTGCCGCCTCTCACATTTAGTGTAGCGTTGCCATTATAGGTTTCGCTAAACATAATCACAGTGGGATTCATCTGTTCGTTATTAATAATTGTACCGGCTTCGGCAGGTACAATTGTCCATTCGTAAAAATCAGCAGCAGCTATCTCTTCTGCAGTAAATTCATAAATGTGGTTTTGGCAAACTATGTCAGGCCCGATAATGTTGCCGGCAGCGGCGGGCAGCGGTTCTATCTCCACCTGCAGCGGTGTGCTCATAGCGCTTTGGCCACACAAATTAATACCGGCTACCATAATTTCGACCATGCCGGCAAAACTGGCGTTCCAGTCCACTGTTATTTCCGGGCCATTTTGTGTAAACGTTCCGGCAGCGGCGGGTACCATTTGCCATTCCCAGTCAGTGCTGTTTTCGGGGTTGGTAAAATAGATGCAGTCGGGAGCGTCCTGGCACATGAGGGCGAGGCCATCGGGAGTAACCGGAACTTGTGGGTCATCAAAAACCCAGATATAGTCCAGAGCTGTGAAGCTGTCGCTGTTGGTGCCGTTACTTACTATGAGCGTAACGTCATAAAATCCACCACTATTATAAACTACAACAGGATTTTCGTCGGTGGAAGTGGCGGGAGTTCCACCCGGAAAACTCCAATCCCAACTGGTTGGATTGCCAATTGAAATATCAGAAAAATGAACTTCGGTGCCGTGGCAAACAATGGTTTCGTCGCAGGTAAATCCCGCCTCCAATGGTTCTGGTATTTCTCCGCCTACTATAATGGTGTAATCTTCTACTTCACCATAGCTCATCGAGCCGCAAGGAACCGGATCGCTGCTATAGCTCATCCTTATGCGCATGCGATAGTTGCCCGGAGGAGTAGCTTCGGGTACCGAAATAGTGCCAGTGAATGAAGCACCGCCACCACTACTGGTAAGAACAAACTTTTCGTCACCACCGTCAAACTCAAAGTTCATATTCCAATCCACCCAGCAGGTAACTTTATCCGACGACCAGGCGTTGCCATTGGTAACGGTAATGGCTTCGGAGTCACCCGCGTCAATGGTGGTGGTGATATCTGTAAAGTTGGCCACGCCACCCTGCCATCCGCTGGTGTTGTTGATTTCGCCGCACACCACTTTGGAGATGTATTCGTCCTGGTTGCTGGTGGAAGCCTCGCAGTAATCGGGAAATTCAATTGTGATATATTTTGTGTTGGGATCCACGTTGGCGCCCTGATAGTTGAAGTTGATGGTGGAAACGTGGCCTGCAGGAGCCGATGCTGCTGCTGACACGCTGTAGGTCGCGGTAGCGCTCTCGTTTATGGCGAGGGTGCCAAACGACTGTGGCGCGGTGGTGAGAATGGTCAGGTATTGATCTCCGGTTGTAAAAGTTCCGGTGAGGTCAATGCCTGCCTCGGTTCCCACATTCTTAATGGTTACAATAAAATCGGCTGTCTCGCCGGGTTCAAGGATCCCGTTGTTGTTGCCGCCGGAATCGTTTATCACGTATCCTTCCATAATGATATAAGGGCCGGTAATTGAGCTAAGCGCCTGCATGGCATCCAGGTCGAAGCCGGCGCCGTTTTGGTTAGCGGTGCCATCGCCATCGTCGAGTATTTTAAAATAACGTGCTTCAGAAATGTTGCAGTTGGCAAAGTCGAATTCTGAAGTTCCGGTGCCTGTTCCCATGCTGTGCCACGGACCGTCCATGCTTTCGCCGGCATATAAAGTGAAACCCTCGGGGGTAGCGTCGCCTTCAAAAACCATGATATCAGGGCCGGGGCCATCAAAGATTACACTCTGCATATCAAGCACAATCCAACCTGCTTTGCCCAGCGAATAGTACAAGTTGTCGGGTTGTCCGATTACATTCCATGTGAGCCCCGGGTCAGCGGAGTTGTTGTTGGGGATGCGCGAGCTGATAACTTTGTAAATGCTTTGGTGCTGTAGCGCATCCATTTCGATATCCACTACAGTAGTATTCATTGCGCTTACGCTGATTCCGGTAACGAGCTTGTCGGCATAGCCATTGGCTTTCACCAAAATATTGTAGGTGCCTGCCAGCACATATTTATGAAAATCGCCTACTCCGGGGCCGGTGTATGCGGGAAGCAAATTATTAACAAAAACAGTGGCCGTCACCGGTTCGCCGGTAATAGCGTCGGTAATAGTACCGCTCATGCCATAGCCGGCATGCTCTATAATTGCAAGCATAGCAGGTTTGTTGTAGTTGTAATAAGTCATGATCTGCGATACAGGAGGTTGTTTGCTGTACGATATTTCCATCGACCAGCTAATGCTTCCCATAGCTCCGTAGTTGCCATCTTTGGTGCTTCCGTTTATGGGATACATGCCTGTGTTTCCTTGTCCATATTCCATATTGGCATAGCCCGATTCGGTGGAATACAACGCTGCAAGATGATCGATGTGGGTATAATCCGGTGGCTGGCTGGCGCGATAGCTCCAGGGGTAGGAAACATATTCGGTGCCGCTGTGATAGGTGGTGTGTACCACAAACTGGTTGCTATACGAGCAATCTCTTAGCGATTTCGATTCCACCTGCGAGAAGGCGCCGGTGCTGCCGCCCTCTGCATTCCACATGTAGCCCCAGTCGCGGTTCAGGTCTATACCATTGTTGTTGTATCGCGTCATACCCACGCGTCCATCGGGATTTACCATCAGATAAAGCCAGATCTCGCGTGTGTCGACAAGTCCGGTGATGTAAGGATCGTTGCCGTAAGCCAGGCATAGGTCGCGCGCAAAGCGAATGACGTTTTCAGGCCCGCCGATTTCGTCGCCGTGGATGCCGGCGTCGAACATAATCTCAGGTTGGCCTTCGTCGATGGCGGAGTTGTCGCTGATTTTGAGCGCTGCCAGTTGGCGGCCACCCAGCGAAGTTCCAAAAATGTGTTTGGTACAAATGTCTGGAAAATTTGCAGCCAGGCTATCCGCCAGGTCGATGATTTCCTGGTAGCTGTGATAGGCTTCGTCGGTTTCCCAGAAATGGGCGTAGTACTCACTCAGGTTTCCGATGAGTATCTCCGGTGTAAATCCAGCCTGCTCAAGCTGCAAGCGTTCTTCGGGGGTAACATACAGACGGGCGTGATCGCGATAAACATCGCCGTTGAGTTGAAGCGCCTGTAATCGGGCAGCTTCTGCAGGCGATGATAATTCTACTTTTATTTCCATCTCACCCTTGCGCCATTGGGCGTAACCAGGAGTGAGGAGCATGACAGCAAGTAATCCAAGTAAAAAATGTTTCATTGTATTTATTGTTTTTAAAATCAGGTGATCCGTTTCTTCAATGCTTTTTTGTTAACCTTTTTTAACGGTTGCTAAAGTATTATTATTTTAGACAATCAATAAAAGCCATGATGTGGATTATTACCCGACAATGAGCGAAATCCGGAGTTTTCGGGATGGATAGAAATGAATGTAATGGAGTGGGAAAAATTTATTTTTATAACGAAAAAAACCTCCTGCCGGGTGATGCGGCAAGGAGGTTTCGAATATTGATGTATGTCCTTTCAGGTCTAAATTCCAAAATCCAAAAAAATCCCAAAACTCAAATAGATTCGATTATTTTAAAAATTTAGTTGCGATTTACTAATTGTGATTTGCTAACTGTGATTTGTCCTTTGTCTTTTGCTCCAGCTTATCCGCAATGAAAAAATTTCTCAACCAGATCGAGTATGGCTTGCGGATCGCCGGCAATTTGCTCCCTCAGGTGGGCGTCGGCGTATTTGCGCAAGCGGGCGATGAGGCTATTGAGCAGCGACTCAGGGAACACGTTTCCTTCGGTATAAATCGCCGCCTGCTGCTGCAGCATGTTGGCCGATTCGGCGCACGACACGGGAAGCTGTTTTAGCTTTTTCACCAAATCCTGGTGTTCTTCGTGGAAAATGTTGACATCCACATAAGTTTTGGCTGCATATTCCAGATTGTTTTCCATTTCGAAACCATGTCGTGCTGCTACTACCAGTCCGGCCAGCAAAAGGAATACATCGGCAGAGCCGTCGGGGCAGCGAAACTCAACAGTTTGCCTGTCTTTGTTCAGATGATCGGTGTTTTTCTGCTGCGGGTTGGCATGCAGATACATGTCGTTATTTCCTGTCCATCCCAGCGGCACACGCACCAGTACCGAGCGGTTGCGGTCGCCCCAGCAAATGTTGGTAGGTGCTTCCTGGTGCGGCACAAGCCTGAAATAAGATGTAGGGTTCATGTTGCCAAAAGCAGTGAGCGAAGGAGCAAGATCAAGATAGCCGGCGATGGCTTTTTTGGCAGCGTCGCTTAGCTTTCCATTTTCTATCATCTGGCTTACGCCATCCTTCATCAGTTTGGTATGGATGTGCATACCGCTGCCGGCTTTGCCAATCGTAATCTTGGGAGAAAAAGTCACCATTAGGCCGTAATGATGTGCCAGCGTTCGGATAATCCACTTTGCCACCAGCAACTGATGGGCTGCTTCTATCACGGGGCACGGCAAAAACTCCAGCTCATTTTGCTCGTAAAGTTTATTGCCAATCGTAAAATTGCCCACTTCGCTGTGGCCATATTTTAGCATTCCGCCAGCTTGCGCAATAGCAAGCATTACCTCATGCCTGAAAGCATCCGATTTGTTGAAAGGCGACGACTCGTGATAGCCACGCTGATCGACGGCTTCATACAAAGGGTCGTTGTCGGAGATGATATAAAACTCGAGCTCGCCCATGGCATGGAATTCATAGCCGGTTTTTTCTTTGAGCAGGTCGTGCGCTTTTTTCAGGATATATTCCGGAGCGCTTTCGAGTGGGTTACCATTTTTATCGTAATAACCACATAATATGTCGAGTGTAGGAATCTCGTTGAAAGGATTTACAAAAGCAGTCTTGTATTGTGGGATCACATAAAGATCGCTGGATCCTGGTTCGATATGAGAGAAGAGGCTGCTGCCGTCGATGCGTTCGCCCATGGTGAGCACATCCAGCAGGTGGTCGCGGTTGTTGATGACAAAAGTGAGGGTTTTCAGGCGTCCGTCTTCACCGGCATAGCGCAGGTTGAGCATCTCTATGTGGTGGTCTTCGATGTACAAAACCAAATCTTCGCGGGTAAACTCTTCGGGTAGCTTGCTCAGATACTCCACCAAAGGGTTGGGATTCATCAGGATCTTATTTTTCATTACTTCTCAAATTATTATTATGAATAACTTTTTAGGCGGGCGTCAAAAGTAAATAAATTACTTTCTGGTACCAGCGAAAATATCGATACGGATAAAATACAGCGAAGGGTTTTGTTAGGTTACAGATAGGAAAGGGTTTTCAATAAGGCTTTCTGTTAGGAGTTGAAAGATCAAAAACCTCAAAAATGAATAATTTTGCAGCTCATTCCATCTGACTTGAAGTCGAGAGGGATGATTATCACGAATAGAAAAAAATTAAACGTTATGCAAAAGATGTTATTATTAGGTGCTGAGGCCATTGCGCAAGCAGCCATCGACGCCGGAATATCGGCGGTGTTTTCCTATCCGGGCACGCCGTCCACTGAAATTACAGAATACGTTCAGGCTTCCCGTGAAGCCCGCGATAATAAAGTTGTTGCATCCTGGACAGCCAACGAAAAGACAGCTATGGAAGCTGCTTTGGGCGTTTCCTATGTTGGCAAGCGTACCATGACGTGCATGAAGCATGTGGGCTTGAATGTAGCTGCCGACGCCTTTGTAAATGCCGGTGTTACCGGAGCCAACGGCGGTCTGCTTGTGGTTTCTGCCGACGACCCGTCGATGCACTCCTCGCAAAACGAACAAGACTCGCGTTTTTTCGGCAAGTTTGCCATGATTCCTACCCTGGAACCTTCCAACCAACAGGAAGCATACGACATGGTTTTTTATGGTTTGGATTTATCCGAAAAGCTGCATACGCCTGTGTTGTTGCGCATCACTACGCGCCTGGCGCATTCGCGTGCCGGCGTGGTTCGTAAAGCTTCCCGCGAACAAAACGAAATACGTTTGCCCAGCGACCCGAAGCAGTTTATCCTGTTGCCGGCCATTGCCCGCAAGCGTTACAAAGGTCTGCTGGCAAATCAGGCACACTTTATCAATGAGTCCGAAACATCCGGTTACAACCGTTACATCGATGGTTCCGATCATTCGTTGGGCATTATTGCCAGCGGCATTGCCTACAATTATTTACTCGAAAATTTTGCTGGCCAGGAGGTTCCTTATCCTGTGCTGAAGATTAACCAATATCCTGTTTCGCGCACATTAATAGCAAAACTTGAGGCCGCCTGCAAGACTATTCTGGTGCTCGAAGAAGGGGCGCCGGTTATCGAGGAGATGCTGAAAGGATATCTTTCAAAAAACCTAAATGTAAAAGGCCGGCTCGATGGAACAGTTCCGCGCGATGGTGAACTAAATCCAAACGTGGTGGCACGTGCACTAGGTCGTGAAGATACTTACGGTCAGGATGTCCCCGAGCTTGTCGTGGGTCGCCCGCCTTCGATGTGTGCAGGTTGTGGCCATATTGATACCTACAACGCACTGAATGGTGCAATGGAAAATTATAGCAAAGGGCGCGTCTTTTCAGATATTGGTTGCTATACCCTCGGAGCGTTGGCACCTTTCAACGCCATCAACTCCTGTGTGGATATGGGTGCTTCCATCACCATGGCCAAAGGAGCTGCTGATGTTGGCTTTTCGCCGTCCATTGCTGTCATCGGCGATTCTACTTTTACCCATTCCGGCATGACCGGCTTGCTCGATGTTGTCAACAACAACTCCAACGTTACCGTTATTATCAACGATAACTCCACTACCGGCATGACCGGCGGACAGAAATCGGCTGCCACCGGAAAAATTGAAGATATCTGTCGTGGTATCGGTATTCCTGACGAACATCTCCGTTTGATTACGCCGCTGAGAAAGAACCACGACGAAAACGTGCAGGTACTTCTCGAAGAGCTGCAGTACGAAGGTCCTTCGGTGATAATATCACGGCGTGAGTGCATTCAAACACTAAACAAGCGCATGCGTCAAAAGGCCGCAGAAAAAGCCAAAGAAGCCGAACAACAAAAGGCATCACAACAATAAAATAAACAGAACATGAAAAAAGACATTATTCTGGCAGGTGTCGGTGGACAAGGAATTTTATCGATAGCAGCTTGTATCGGACTTGCTGCAGTGGATAATGGTTTGTTTCTAAAACAGGCCGAAGTACACGGCATGAGCCAACGTGGCGGCGCCGTGCAATCCAACCTGCGCCTGAGCGATAAGGTAATAGCCTCCGATCTGATCCCTTATGGACAGGCCGACCTGATCATCTCGATAGAACCACTCGAGTCGTTGCGTTATCTGCCGTGGCTCCACCGCGACGGTTGGGTCATCACCAGCTCCAACGCCTTTGTTAATATTCCCAACTATCCCGAGAAGGAAGCTGTTGAAGCTGAAATTAGAAGGATAAAAAACCATATCTTCATCGACGCTGAAGCCATCGCCAAAGAGCTGGGCTCCATAAGATCGGCAAATATGGTGATGCTGGGTGCAGCAGTTCCATTTCTTGAATTACCATTCGAACAAATCGAAAAAGCCATCACCAAACTCTTTGGAAACAAAGGTGCAGCAGTTGTTGAGCTTAACCAACAGGCAATGAAAGCCGGCTTCGAGTTTACCAACCGCGAGTTGGCAAAAGTGTAGTGAGCGGTAAGAGATAAGCGGTGAGTAGTGAGAGATGAGCGGTGAGCGGGAAACTGCTGATTTGGTTAGCTCTGGTGGCTATAATGCCAGGATTGTCGAAAACTTAAGCTATGTTTGTGGGGTATGATTTTTCGTGAAAACATTCATAACTAAATATTCACATCTTAATTTAAAAACTTATGGAACCTATCTTTTTAAAATCGTTGAAAAAAGCCATTCGGCACTGGTACATTCCCTTAATAGTAGGATTGCTATTTATAATAGTAAGTGTAGTAGTCTTTGTCTCTCCGGCAAGTTCGCTTCTTGCACTGGCCATTTTCTTCAGCCTTTCTTTATTGTTTGGAGGCCTTTCCGAAATTATATTTTCAGTGGCTAACCGCGACCAGATAGAGAACTGGGGCTGGTCTCTGGCTTTTGGTATCGTTACTCTAGTAGTGGGTGTTTTGTTGTTTCTAAACCCGGGTCTTTCTTTAGATGTGCTGGCTTTTTATGTAGGGTTTGTTATCCTGTTCCGTTCCATAGGAGCCATCAGCTTTTCGATGGACGTAAAAAAATATGGCGGTCCCAATTGGGGTTGGTTGTTGGCATTTGGTATTCTTGGTACCATAGCCTCTTTCATTCTCATTTGGAACCCTCTTTTTGCCGGATTGAGTGTGGTTATTCTCATTGCGCTGAGCTTTTTATTTACAGGGCTTTTTAGCATTTGTTTCTCATTTCAGTTGCGCAAGCTGCACAAAAAATCGAAAGTGCTTTCGGCAAAATTACAGACGCGGTTCGAGGAACTCCAGGAAGCTATCCGCGAAGAGTGGAGTGATTAATTTCAGAGCTCTTGATCCAGCGTAATTATCATGTCGCGATTTGTAGATTTCCTCATACAAATTTACTACGCAAATTTTCCAGTAGAAATAACACAAGATATTAGGGATTAGGTGTGGGAGGTTTGGGCGCAGCGTCCAAACCTCCCACACCTTTTTGTTTATGCTGGTCGTGTCATTTCGATGCCGCACATTTGGTAAGAAATTATTCTGCAACAATGCGATTTATCACTAAGCATCTATAACTTTTTCGAAAAAACTATCAGGTTAGCAGGCCTGATTTTTCGTTATCGAAATCTTACAATTTTTGATAATCTTTAAAGTATCTACATTTCTGCATTTGATGTCTTGCTTTTATAACCCTAACAAGATACTTTTGCAGGTTCTTTTTAATAAATAATCACATAATTATGGAAAAAATCAATGTTTTAATTATTGGAGGCGGAGCATCCGGACTCCAGGCCGCTATAACCGCAAAAACGAACTACCCTGACAAATCAGTGGTGGTGGTAAGAAAAGAGGAAAAAGTTTTGGTTCCTTGCGGAATTCCCTACATCTTCGGTTCGTTGCATACAAGCGACAAAAATGTTATGCCCGACAAAATGCTGACCGATATTGGAGTGGAAATAAAGATTGCAGAAGTGGAGCTTGTTGATAAAGAAAACAACATTGTTACTTTATCAAATAACGAGAAGATTTACTTTGAAAAAATAATTTTCGCAACTGGTTCAATCCCTACAAAACCAAAATGGCTCAAAGGTGCTGATTTGGAAAACGTTTTCACGATTCCAAAAAATAAAAAGTATCTCGATGAGATGTACACCCGATTGAAGCCTTTGAAAAAAGTCATCACCATCGGTGCCGGCTTTATTGGCGTAGAGATGTCGGATGAAATGAACAAGGCAGGGTGGGATGTTACGCTGATAGAAATCGCGCCTTCTATATTAGCCAGAGCTTTTGATAAGGAATTTGGCGACAAAGCCGAAGACTTGTTAAAATCGCGTGGTGTGAAAGTTATTACTGGCAAAGGGGTAAAAGAAATTGTTGGTAAAGAAGGAAAAGTTAAAAAGATCATCTTGACCACCGGTGAAGAGCTCGAAGCTGATGCAGTTGTTCTTTCGATGGGCTATGTTCCAAATACTGAATTGGCCAAAAAATCCGGTATCGAATTAAACGAATACGGATTTATCAAAACGTGTGAATACATGCGTGTTCATAATTGCTCCAGCGATTTCTTTGCTGTTGGCGATTGCGCCGAAAAAAGAGATTTCTTAACAGGAAAACTAAACACTACAATGCTCGCATCTACCGCCTGTGCCGAAGCCAGAGTAGCCGGCATGAGTTTATACGGATTAAGTCCTTGTAAATCATTTGGCGGAACCATTGCAATTTATGATACTGCCATCGGCGATACTGCATTTGGTACTGCAGGTGTTACCGAAACGAAAGCCAACGAGGACGACTTCAGTGTAATTGTTGGGAGCTTTACAGGAATGGACAGGCATCCCGGCACCCTCGAGGGCATGCACGAACAAACTGTAAAATTAATCGTGGCTTCCGATTGCGGTATGATCATCGGTGGTGAAGTTTACGGCGGCTGTAGTGTTGGGGAATTAACCAACTCTATTGGTTTTTTAATTCAAAGCCACACGAACATAAAGTCGTTGCTAACGGCACAAATTGGTACTCATCCGTTGCTTACGGGTTCTCCAGCAGCTTATCCGTTGATTAAAGCCGCTGAAATTGTAGCAAAAAAATTAAAACGCCGGTTCTAAATTCAATCCACTGAACGATAGCGGTTTTAAAAGGCAAGCACTATGAAATTTGATGCATTATTTGACCTTGCAGGAAAAACCGCTATCGTTACCGGTGGTGCCAACGGGATAGGCAAGGCTGCTGCGATGCTTTTAGCCAAAGCCGGTGCCAATATTGCCATAGCTGATTTTAAACCGGAAGACGCTGAAACGGCCGCCCGGGAAATCCGGGAGCTGGGCGTGAAAGCCATTGCAGTTCGCTGTAATGTGTTGAAAGATGAAGATTTGGTTAATCTGGTGGAGACCACCGTTGCAGAACTTGGTAGCATACATATTTTGATAAGCAATGCCGGTGGCGGCGGTGGCAATAGTGAAAACCCGTTTAAAATTTCTGTAGAGGAATTTATGCGGGTTTTTAATTTAAACGTTTTTAGTGCATGGCGCTTATGCCAGCTATGTGTGCCCCACATGAAGAAAGCGGGCTACGGCTCCATCGTAATTACCACTTCGATGGCGAGCATCGATAAAAGCCCAAACATGAGCGCTTATGCGGCCTCCAAGGCATCGGTTAATCACATGGTAGCAAATCTTGCCCATGATTTTGGTCCTGAAGTGAGGATAAATGCCGTAGGTCCGGGGGCAACCCGAACTGCTGCTTTGGAAAGCGTTTTAACGTCGGAGATTGAAGCTAAAATGCTGGCCAACACACCCATCAGACGTTTGGGTACGCCCGATGATATCGCCGGCGCAATGCTATATTTTGCTTCGCCGGTCTCAGAGTGGGTGAGTGGCCAAACCTTATTTGTAAACGGTGGCGGCGAACAAACCTTATAAATATTATCTACCTTTTTTTACTTTACTACCGTACTTTACTAATAAATATCATACGACAATAAAACATCCGCCGGAAGTCGGAGTAATCATCACAGATAAATCTCAATGAGTAAAATCGTTACGAATGTTTTAATTTTGTTTTTTTGGAATTTATTTGTCATTTGACCTTTGGAATTTATTTTTCTCTTGTAGAAGTATCGACTTTATGGACAAAAAAAATTAGGAGGGTTTTAGGTAAAGCATGAATTGGTTATTAACCATCGAAATTATTTATTTTGCCATCGTGCTCCTGGTCATTATGCGGGTGCTCTACGATACGCGAAGCGGTGCCAAAGCTCTGGCCTACATTCTTTTTATTATCCTGTTGCCGGGGATCGGCATGTTATTCTATTTTTCTTTTGGTGTTAATTACCGAAAGCATAAATTGTACAGCAAGAAAATAGTAGAAAATGAGGTGTCGCTACAAAAAATCAGGACATACCTTCGTAATCATACAGAGCAGATGTTGCAGTCAGAACGCATTTCTGCTGATCACAACACATTGGCACGTTTTATTTCCAATTCAACCAATAGTCCGCTCACCGGCAACGGTTCCGTTAAGTTGCTTTTGAATGGAGAGGAGAAATTTCCGGAAGTGTTGAGAGCGCTGCAGGGCGCAACGTCGCACATCCATCTCGAATATTATATTTATGAAAATGATGAAACCGGAAATTCCATTGCAGATGTTTTGATAGATAAAGCCAGGCAGGGTGTAGAAGTGCGTTTCATGTACGATGATTTTGGTAGCCATGGACTGGGCAAGAAGTTTATCAAAAGGCTGGAGGATGCCGGCGTGGAGACGGCGCCTTTTTATAAAATAAAATGGTACGCCCTGGCCAGCCGCCTCAACTATCGCAACCACCGGAAAATTATCGTTATCGATGGTAGGAGATCCTTCATTGGCGGCATAAATATAAGCGATAAATATAGGAACGATACAAAAGCCAAAGACGGCCTCTATTGGCGTGACACCCACCTGATGATTGATGGTCCGGCGACCTTTTATCTGCAATATCTTTTTATTTGCGACTGGAATTTTTGTAGTGAACGGAAACTAAATTTCGGAGCAGCCTATTTCAACTTGCCCCCCCGTCTAAAAGAAACACCCCTCACGCTCTTGCAGATTGTACCTTCAGGCCCCGATTCTACCTTGCCGGTCATTTTCTACTCTTTGATGCAGTCCATCGCTTCGGCGCGGCAAAGTATATCTATTACCAGCCCCTATTTTATCCCGGGCGACAGCCTCATGGATGCCCTGATTATTTCCGCCAAAAGCGGTGTTGGGATAAAGATTCTGGTTCCGGGCATTTCTGATTCCAAAATGGTGAATGCTGCTGCCCGTTCGTATTATACGGAGCTGCTGCGGCACGGGGTGCGGATATTTACCTATCAAAAAGGTTTTGTGCATGCCAAGACCATGATCGTCGATCATCATCTGGCCGTGGTAGGCACCGCCAATATGGACTATCGGAGTTTCGACCTCAACTTCGAGGTGAATGCCATGTTGTACAGCGAAGACATCGCCCGGCAATTGCAGGAAGCCTTCGACGATGACCTAAAGTTTTCGACAGAGATTAATGCCATCGACTGGCTGAACAGGCCGGCTTACGTTTTTCTGTGGGAAAAGCTGGTGCGTCTGCTCTCTCCGTTGTTGTAAAGTGCGCCACTTTAAATTTGTCATCTGTAAGTGACAAATCTCCAAAAAAACCAAAATCCGTTTGTTATAAGTGACAAAAGCTACACTTGGCTTACGGTCCCAAAAACCTCCGCGAACCCGACAACTTCTTCTTTCTTTCCTGCCCGTTGTCGAAAGCGTTTTTAACTTTGCAGCTTTTTAGAATAACAGGCCGGGTTTTTTACGAAAAGTCCGGAGAAGACATTTTTTTTATGAAAAAGCGTACCATACTCATTTTACTTATTGCTGCTGCAGTTTTAGCGGCAGGCATTTTTTACTTCTTATCCGACAGCTTTACCTCTGGCAACGGCAAGCTGATGAAAGCGGAAGCTGTGGCTGCTCCGCTTTTCATGTACGGCCTTCCGGTGGATTCGTTTGATGTGGTGCAGGACAAAATTGGCAACAATGAGTTTTTGGCTGATATCCTTTTGAAACATCATGTCGATTATCCCACCATCACCCGTCTGGCGCATTCTACGCGCGAGGTGTTCGACGTGCGCAAAATCCGCTATGGCAACAAATACACGCTTTTGCTCAACCACGACTCGCTGGCAAGGGCACGTTATTTTATCTATGAGATTTCGCCGGTAGATTTTGTCATCTACGATCTGGGCGACACCATTCATGCAAGGCTTGGCGCCAAAGAGGTGGCCGTAGTTATCGACACCGCCAGTGGCATCATCAATAGTTCGCTGTGGAATGCTTTGATAGCTAATGGCGACGATCCCAACCTGGCCAACGAACTCTCGGAGATTTATGCCTGGACTATCGACTTTTTTGGAATCCAGAAAGGCGATAGCTACAAGGCGATTTATGAGCGGCGGCTGGTGGATGGCGAAAATATTGGTATCGGCAGAGTGCTTGCCGCCAACATGAACCATTATGGCAAAGACATTCATGCTTTTTATTTCGTGCAAAACGAACAAGGCGATTATTTTGATGAAAAGGCCAACAGCTTGCGGCGTGCTTTCCTGAAGGCGCCATTGAAATTCAAGCGCATCAGCTCTGGTTTTTCGAATAGCCGGATGCATCCGATTCTGAAAATCCGGCGCCCGCACCACGGCGTCGATTATGCTGCCGACCACGGAACGCCCGTAGTTGCTATCGGTGATGGTGTGGTAGAGTTTGCCAAATGGGACAATGGCGGTGGCGGTCGTGCCGTAAAGATAAAACACAACAGCACCTACACCACACTTTACATGCACCTTTCTAAATATGGTGCCGGCATACAGGCGGGCACCCGTGTAAAGCAGGGACAGATAGTTGGCTACGTTGGCTCTTCGGGGATGGCTACGGGGCCGCACCTCGACTTTAGGGTTTATCGCAATGGCAAGCCCATCGACCCGACAAAAATGGAATCGCCGCCGGCACATCCCGTCGATACTGCCTATCGCCAGCAGTTTTATGCCGAGTGCGAAAAATGGATGCACATACTCCACAACATTCCGTTTGCTGAATCCGACAGCCTCCTGACGGCTTTGTAGATGTTACTATTTAATAAGGTGTAGGCTGAGATAAAAACCAAAAAAAATCCGTGTTAATCCGTTCGATCCGTGTCACTTGTGCAGAGCGAAGTCGAAGCATCCGTGTTCTAACCCGACATGAACGCTGATAACACAGATTTTACGGATAATCACAGATAAAAAAACTCGTCCGACTACTGGCGGATCCGCGTTAATCTGTCCGATCCGTGTCACTTGTGCAGAGCGAAGTCGAAGCATCTGTGTTCTAATACGACATGAACGCTGATAACACAGATTTTACGGATACTCACAGATAAAAAAAACTTGTCCGACAACTGGCGGATCCGTGTAAATCTGTTTAATCCGTGTCATCTGTGTTCTAACACGACATGAACGCTGATAACACAGATTTTACGGATACTCACAGATAAAAAAAACTTGTCCGACTACTGGCGGATCCGTGTAAATCTGTTTAATCCGTGTCACTTGTGCAGAGCGAAGGCTGGTGAGCGGAGCCGAACCAAGTCGAAGTACGGTGTTCCAAAAAGAAAATTCCCTGGCTTTGGCGCTACGTTACAAAAACATTTTATATTTGCCTGTCAATTAATCCTGTAAAATTCCAGAGAGCTATGCCCGAAAAAGAAACATCAACCCTGCGGAAATACCTCGTTATTTCTGCCAACTCGCTGGCTTACTTCATGCTGGCCTATCTGTTTATCATCCTCCTCATCAACTTTGTGTCGATGCTGATGGCTAAAATTTTCTATGGTGTGGGCAGCACAATGACCCAAAACGGCTTTGATATCGATAAAACCAACTTCCATTGGACGCTCGAATCGGTGGTGCTGATATTTTTTATCGGCGTGATGGTAGCCATGCTTTTCGGTGTGTGGTTTCAGATGATCTACATCAAAACCCGCAAAGGTAACGGCCATCTGAAAATATTTTTCATGTGGAGCTACATGATTGCTTACACCATCTTTTTTGGCGATCTGGTGTTTGGCGCTTTCTTCAACTACATGCCGGGCGCTTTCTTCAATTTTATGGCTATACCCATGTTCTTGCGGCTTGTCATTGGTATAGGGGGGCTGGTGATGCTTTTTGTGGTAGGCTGGGTGTCGGCCAAAAATGTGGTGATCTCCCTGAATATCTATCTGCGCAAAGCAAGCATCTCGCAGATCAGGCCTTATGTGATGGCGCAGTTGCTCGTGCCTTTCGTGGTGGGCAATGCGATCATCTTTTTCCTTAAATGGCCCTTGCAGGCTAAGTTCCAATATTTGGATACCCTTGTGCTGCTCACCATGGGATTGATACTGGTCGGGGTGATCTTTGCTATCGGTAAACAGCAGTCGATCAGGTTTACGCGGCACCACGACAGCTTTCGGGTGCGGTGGGTGCCGGTGCTGCTGAGTGTAGGGGCAATTATAGCCTATGTGCTGATATTCAACATCGGGCATCCGATTTAACGTCGACTGAAAGATTTGACAAGCAAGACATTCCCGTTAAGATTTGTTAAATAATCAAGTTCTATCATCCTTATCATTTGTATTTACCTATTTTTGACGATGCATTTTGGCGTAGTAGCCAAAAAGAATGAGAGAGTTCTGTAACAGTATGAGATTCAAAAGGAGCAATCCCTTCCTGGTGCATCAACCCGGCTCATTGCAGTTTTATTAATCTGTTTAGTTTTGAAATTATGAAAGTTAATCGACATAAAAACAAAAAATCTACCTGCCTATGAAACACATTCCTTAGCCTAAAACCAGGGATCTGCCAGCAGGCGGAACCCGAATCACGATCGTTGCTGCCTAGGGTGGCGATGGTTTTTCTCATTGCGTGCCTGGTGCACAACAAGAAATTTTTTAACGCATCATATTTTTAATTTAAAAATCAAGACTTTATGAAAATTATGTACAAAAAACAAAATCATGGTCGCTACATCAGCGGCTTGCAAAAGCTCTCACTACTTCTGGTGATGATGCTTTTTGGATTCTCAACAGTCTGGGCTCAGAGCTATGACGTTGTTAAGGTTAGCGATAATCAGAGTTTGATTAGAGCAATTGACAACAGTGAAGCCCCAATTATCCTTCTTCAGGAGGGATACTACGAACATCTGCAAATGAATGTTGCAAAAGGAGAAACCGTTTACTATTTCGTTTCCGAAAAAGGCGGCGGATATGTACCTACAGATGCCGGATGTAAATATTCTATTACCTCAGATCTAGAAGCCTGTGGGTCTGGCTCCCCTATAACCCTTGAAGTTATAGAATCATCAGGAACAGGGCCTTGCGGTGTAACAGGAATTGGATGGCAACAAATATCTGGACCTGGTACTGTTAATTTTGATCTTACCCCGCCTAATACTTTGAAAGATTTCGTGTTGCCAGCAACCGTTACTGTTGCGGGTACATACAGGATAAAATTTTGGATTCAGTCAACAACAGCTTTAGTTACAGATTATGTGTGGCATCCTGCACCTGCTGCACCTACAGCTGACGATTTAACCGTTTGCTACGATGGAAGTTCACATTCAGCAAGTGCAACAGCACCTGCTGGTTCTACTGTCGCTTGGTTTGCTGCTGAAACAGGATCAACTACGGCAATCGCTCCTACAGGAACCGCTGTGGGAGTCTATACCGCATGGGCAGAATCAGTAAATGGTACGACAAACTGTAATAGCACCAGTAGAACTGAGGTAACATTGACCATTACGCAAACTCCTGCTATTCCAACTGTAAAAGTAACAAATCCGGATTGTTTTATCGATGGATTTGCTGCCATGACAAATTACGATATTACAAACACCTATACTTATACTCCAACAGCTACTGTAACCTATGAATTGGTAGCTGGTACCGAATACAAAATTCTTGGTTTGACCTTAACTCAGGAATACACTGTAACGGCAACAAAAGATGGTTGTAGTTCAGCAGCATCAGTTGGATTCACAGTTGGTAAAAAACTTTTAACACCAGATGCACCAGTTAGTGGTGGTAATCAAACTGAATGTTCTATTGTTCCACTTCAGACCTTAACTGCAACAGCAACAGTTCCTGCAGGTACTATAGTTTGGTATGATGCCCTAGTAGATGGAAGCGTGGTTGAATCACCCACTTTGAATGCTATTGGTACTGTAACTTATTATGCAGAGGCTGTATCTGGTGATGGCTGTGTAAGTTTAACCAGAACCGCAGTTGAGCTAACCATTACGCAAACTCCTGCTATTCCAACTGTAGAAGTAACAAATCCGGATTGTTTTATCGATGGATTTGCTACCATGACAAATTACGATATTACAAACACCTATACTTATACTCCAACAGCTACTGTAACCTATGAATTGGTAACTGGTACCGAATACAAAATTCTTGGTTTGACCTTAACTCAGGAATACACTGTAACGGCAACAAAAGATGGTTGTGTTTCAGCAGCATCAGTTGGATTCACGGTAGGAGAAAAACTTCCAACACCAGATGCACCAACTAGTGGTGGTGATCAAATTGAATGTGAGAATTATCCAATTCAGGAATTAACCGCAACAGCAACTCCTCCTGCTGCACCTGCAAATACTATTGTTATTTGGTATTCTGCACCAACAGGCGGAACTGTGGTTGAATCACCCAACTTGAAAAATGTTGGAACTGTAACTTATTATGCAGAGTCCAAAACTCCTGATGGTTGTGTAAGTACAGAAAGAACCACGGTAACGTTGACCATTACTGAAGCGCCAACAGTAATTGTAACTGTTGATGATGGAAGTCCTTATACTCATATCCCAACCTATTGTTACAATGGTAAGTTTGATCTGTGTCTTGAACCGGTTAAAGGTGCAACCCCATGGGAAGTCAGCTATAAAGTAACAAAAGACGGTGTCATTGTACTTCCCGAAACTAATCGCACATTGACAGAAAAGGATTGCTACATGAATATCGAAATCCAAGGTTTCTATGATATTCACGGAGCAGGAAAATACGATTTCGAGCTTACTAAACTTGTTGATGCCAACGGATGTGAAGCTCTTGATCTTAGCGATTATGGTTTTACCATTCAGGTAAATCCGGAGCCTACAGTAATTGTTACATTGGATGATATCGCTCCTTTGGCTCTAAATGAATATTGTTACAACGAAACCATCGAACTTTGCGTTGAACCGGAAATTGGGACTACGCCGATTGTAATGCATTATCAAATATGGAGGCTTGATACACCTGATGTGATGCTTTTTGAAAAAGAGAACATTTCCCTTACCGCTAAGGAATGTGTAGATCCTGCTATTTCATTCGATACTTATGGTGCAGGTCTCTATGAATTCAGAATGATCAGCATTATGGACGCAAATGAGTGTGAAAATGCCAACCCTTCAGGATACAATTTCCAAATTCAGGTAAATCCGGAGCCTACAGTAATTGTTACATTGGATGGTGCCACTCCTTTGGCTGTAAATGAATATTGCTACGACGCAACCATCGAACTTTGCGTTGAACCGGGAATTGGGACCACGCCGCTTACAATAACTTATGAAGTATGGCAGCTTGGCAACAATCCTGCTATGATTCATACCAAAACAATCACTGATCTTGTGGGCGTGGACTGTCAAACTCCTCCTATTTCACTAATTGGTTATGATGCAGGTATCTATGAATTCAGAATGATAAGCATTACAGATGGAAAACTCTGTGAAAATGACAATCCATCAGAATACAATTTCCAAATTCAGGTAAATCCTGAGCCTACCGTTATTGTTACTCTGGATGACGCTACTCCTCTGGCAGTAAATGAATATTGCTACGACGAAACCATCGACCTTTGCGTAGAACCGGGAATTGGAACCACGCCGAT